>QIKT01000221.1 GCA_003233095.1 Oceanospirillales bacterium
TCGACACGAAATGGCAGTGCTCTGAGTCGCTCCGCCAGTGCGTTGGACGGGGGGTCTCCAGCACGCCCACCACTGTGTTGGGCCGGACCGATGTGGATGCGTCCGCCGAGGAATGTGCCAACGGTCAGAACTACATTGTCAGCCATCAACCGAACGCCCATCTGAGTGACGACGCCCCTGATCTTGCCGTCGTGAATGATCAGATCCTCGGCGGCCTGCTGAAACAGGCTCAGATTGGACTGATTCTCGACTGCTTCACGAATCGCGGCTCGATAGAGGTTGCGATCACACTGCGCGCGGGTCGCGCGAACTGCAGGACCTTTGCTGGCATTGAGGGTTCTGAGCTGGATCGCAGCACGATCTGCAGCCTTGGCCATGATTCCGCCGAGTGCATCAATCTCACGCACCAGGTGACCCTTGCCGATCCCGCCGATGGCAGGATTGCAACTCATCTGCCCCACGGTTTCGATACTGTGAGTCAGGAGCAGCGTGCGAACGCCCAGGCGTGCAGAGGCCAGTGCCGCTTCAACGCCGGCATGGCCGCCGCCAATGACAATCACCTCAAACTGGTCAGGATGGCCCATCGTACTTCTCCGTATCAACCAGTTATTGTAGTTGATTGTGAGGTTTCTGTTAAGTTTCAAGCGGTCTGACCCAAGCGATGGTGGTTCAAATTGCGCGGTGGCGGACAGCCGTTTATGATCGGGATTCACACTCGGGAGCCTCTGAACAAGTCGTGATCGGCTGTCTTGAGGGTGAAATACGTCCGCTCGGCGTTGCCTGAGCTAAGGAACCTCTGAACAAGTCATGACCGGTTGTCTTGAGCGTCAAACACGCCCCCTCTGCGTTGCATGAACGGAGCCATCGCACCACGATGACTCAGCTCATGCGCCTTGATCGGACGCATTTCCCATCTCAATCCAACTCGCTTAAGACTTGTTCACAGGCTCCTGGTCAACAGGAGACCCGCATGGGTCTTTTCGATTTTATAAAGGGCGCTGGATCATCTGTTTTCGGTGGCGATGATGAAAAGCAGGAGCCAGTGGCGGTCAAGCCCTTTGCGACTCACCTGAAGGAATGCGGCATCGATTGTGACCCGTACACGTTCAACCTCAAGCAGGGTCACCTGACGGTCGAAGGCGAAGCGCCGAGCCAGGATGTGAAGGAGACGGTGATTGTAACGCTGGGTAATGTTCACGGCGTCAGCACGGTTGACGATCGCATTACCGTGGCGCAAACCATCGAGCCGACTGCCGATAGTGAGCCAGCGGTCGCGGGCGCCGAGGCGACTCCGGCCGACTGGCAGTCTGATACCTGCACCGTCCAATCAGGTGACAGTCTCAGCAAGATTGCCAAGACTCTGTATGGCGATGCATCGAAGTACAGGGTGATTTTCGAAGCCAATACGCCGATGCTCAAGGATCCTGACAAGATTTATCCAGGTCAAAGTGCGACGCATTCCTGCCAAGCCCTGATGCAACGGATGGTCCGGCCTGGTCGTATTCAGCGCCAATCCGGATCGTTTCAATCGTGTTGATGGCCGCCGGACCCATGCGCATGACCGTGGGACAGCTCTTCTTCACTGGCATCACGGATATCTTCAATACTGATGTCGAAGGTCAAGGTCATCCCGGCCATTGGATGATTCGAGTCCAGATCGACCACAAATCGCCCCACCTTGACCACTCTGACCATACCGGGCCCATTGCGGGTCTCGATCTTTAATGGCATGCCTTTTTTCAGTTTGTGGCGATCGGCGCCTAACTGCTTGAGCGGAACACGTTGTACTTTTGATTCATCTCGTGCCCCATAGGCGTCTTCGGGAGATAGCGTGATCTGTATCTGATCAGCGGCAGCCTTGCCATCCAGTGCCGTCTCAACTCCCGGAATCATGTTCTTGTGTCCATGCAAGTATCGCATTGGATCACCGCCTCGAGAGCTTTCCAATGGCTTGCCCTGATCGTCAGTCAGCGTGTAGTGAATCGAGACGACTTTGTTTTTTTCTATAATCATGTGTGGGAATTCCCGAAATCAGGATAGTGGATTCAGCGCGCAGGAGTGTGATGATCGTCAGTAGTTGCGAGTGTTGGAAGAATCGACACTTGGAGGGTCAGAAGCAATAGGGGTACTCATATGGACCGGGGGTATTCCAAGTGTCGATATTTGCAATTCTTCCAAGTAAGGCGTGTTGCCTTGTCCAAGACTCTACAGAGCGGCAGACGCCAGTTCTGTGATAATAGTCATAGTTTAGCAGATTGTCCAATAATGTCATTAGGTGACCGAAATGGGCACTCAAATAATCTGATGCTTCAGGTGCTCGGCTATAATAATGAAATAAATCAATGGCATACATTTTTGGCACGGGACTTGCTAGTAGGTTACCCGTAGTCATTAATAGCTCAAATGACTATAGCTTCTTCCTTACCTGATCCGGACTATGGCGTGTTACGCGACATAACTCCGGATTTTTTTTGCCAGCAATTCAAGCATGCCAACATCAACTGAAAATCAAGCCTGACCAACAGACACCCTTGCCTGTCAAAACAAGGTCCGAGCCTCCATGAATGAAGACTCAGGCCCTGTGCCCTGACCCGTTAAGTCCGACAGGCCGCTAGCGCGGTCGACTCCTGGGTTGATTGGCGCCGCGTGAGGTTTCTGGTCTGGATCGCGACGTCGAGCTGGCGCGGCGTGAAGCCCGATTGTTGTCCGATGCCGATCGGGTATTCCTTGTTGAGCGACTCGGCGCAGCGGGTCTGTTGACCGATGGCTGAGAACGTTGTGGCTGTGCGCGATTGACGGAATTGCGACGTTGTGGTTGAGCCTGGCTGCTCGAACGTGGAGCCGGTCGGTAGGTGTTGGTTGAGGCGCTCGGGCGCTGGTTGCGGCTTTGAACTCGTGGCTGAACGACTGATCGGGTGTGGGTTGATCGCTGAGGGACGGGTCGAGAGCGTGTTTGTCGTTCAACCGAGACGGACGGCCGGGATGAACGGTTGGTCGTCGTCGATCGTGTCGGGGTCCGTGACTGCACAGACGGCTGAACTCGCGCGACCGGTGCTCGCTGACTGGACGGCCGGTTGTCGCGGTTGTTCACCTGGCGATCCATGAATCGATTGACGTTCGGTTGCTGGGACCGGTTGCTGAGACGACTGTTGCTGGACGCGGTGGATCGTGCTGCTGGCAATGAACTGGAAGCAGTGTTTCGCTGCCGATCATAGCGACTCTGATTGACACGGGTACTTCTGGCACTGCTGTTGACAGCCTGGCGATTGGGTTGTGGGGTTCCATAGGTCGAACCGCTAGCCCTGCGCTGGTTGGCATACGGCAGGTTCTGAGTCAGCCGGGTAGACTCCTGGGCGGCATGCCCGCGACGGACTGGTCGATTTCGGTCGTTGTCATAGCTGACATGTCGATTGTTGTTTCGTGAGTAGTAATGATTGTTATGGTCAAAATGATCATAGCGGTCAAACGTTCTGAAGCCATAGCCGTAGCGATGGATCGGCGAGTGTTGATAGCCATAGCTGAACGCATAGAACGGTGAGTGATAATTGTATCGTCTGGAAAAGTAGTTGGGGGTGTGTCTGCGACTTCTGATGTAAAACGGATCATAGTAAGGAGACCAGCTGTAGTAACTGGGTAGTGATGAGTAATGAACGCCGTAACCTGTGCTGTACCAGAACGGGTCGAAGCCGTCGTAGTAGCTTTCATAACCGACACTGACGCTGAAGCTCGAATCATAGTCACTGTAACCGTTGTCACTGTATCCGGGCCCTTCATCATAATAATAGTCATCATCATGATGATAGATGTCATGGTATCCGACGCAGCCGCTCAGCAGCAAGACGATAATTGCGAGGCTGAATGTGTTCATGATTTCTCCATGCAGATGACTCTGATACTGATTATAGTCGACAGACATGAACTCTGCCTGAACATGAGAAGAAGACCTGTGTTGGGGCACCCATGAGTCAGCTTATGGCACTGATGCGCAGGCGTTGTGTGGCGTATAGTGAAACCATTATTTGATGAATCAGGGAGACACTCGCAATGAACGAACCGATGGACACCGAACAACTGAAACAACACGTCAGCAACAAGCATAGCTGGTTCAGACTGCTTTGGGTTTTGGCCTGTGTGATGTTGTTCATCGTGGCCAGTTCACTGGCACTGGCGCTGTCCATTATCGCCACCGTTCTACTGCTACTCACCGGCGAGGGCAATAAAAGCCTGTCGTCCTTTGGCGGTCAACTGGGTGAGTACCTCAAGCAATTGGTTGCCTATGGAACGCTGAGTCGCCGATCGATGCCCTTTCCCATTGCCGACTGGCCTGCGGGAGACAGCAACGACGCTGAGGATGACACTGCCTCTGCCTCCTCGGCAGCCAGCGCTGCGGATGCGCCCGCAGAGGTCGTGGTCACCGATCCTCCTCCCCCTCCAGCGAGTGATGCTGGCGAGGGGACTGGGTCGAAGACCACAGCCCCAAAGTCGGCGGCGAAAAAACCTGCCGCCAAAAAACCGGCAGCGAAGAAAAAGCCTGCTGGATCCAGGAGCGCTGCCAAAAAACCTGCTGCCAAAAAAACGCCTGTCAAAAAACCGGCGGCAAAGAAGCCGGCAGCGCGAAAGACTGTTGCCAGCAAGTCATCGGGCAACACAGCTGATGCGTCATCCGCCGACGACTCCTGAAGCTGCAGGTTGACGAGGTCGCCGCTTGCCTGAACAATGCCCCTCTTTGGCAGCGGCGACTGATTCCATGAGCAATATTCACGAAATTCAGGGCTACGTCCTGACCCTGGACAAGATTATCCACCTCACCCGGGTCTTCGAGGCTAATAAACAGGAAGGTTCGCAATTTAATGTTCGTATGATGGACAATGTCTTGCTGAATCTGAAGTTTGAGGACCGGGCCACCGCCAGCCTTCACAGGGGCTTGTTGGTCGAGGCGTTGGAAAAAAGCTGACCTTGGCGAGTTTGTCGGTTGCCAAGTATCGGGCTGCCGCGCATAATCGAGCCCATTGCCAAACTCAGGACATCCTGAACACACGGGCCTATTCGGGACAGTGTTCGGAGCGCCATGACCATGCAGCTCGAAGCACATTTTCAACGTTTCCGATCACATATTGTGGGAGACGATCTGACTGTTTGTTATGACAACAAGCAAATTCCTGTTATTTATGCCGACTGGACTGCCAGCGGTCGCCTGTATCGACCCATTGAGCTGTTCATGTCCGAGACTATTGGCCAATATGTGGCCAACACCCATACCGAGACCACCACCACCGGCACTACGATGACGCAGGCGTACCATCAGGCCCAACAAATCATCAAGCAGCATGTCGGTGCCAACGCGGGCGATGCCATTATCTGCGCAGGTGGCGGTATGACCGTCGTGGTCAACAAGTTTCAGCGCATTCTGGGTCTGAAACTTCCCGAGAAGTGGCGGGACAGGATCGTGATCACCGAGTGTGAGAAGCCGGTGGTCTTCGTGACCCATATGGAGCATCACTCCAACCAGACGACCTGGAATGAATGTGAGGTGACCATCGAGGTGGTCCAGCCGGATGAGGGCGGTATGCCCGATCTGGTTCATCTGGAATCATTGCTCTTGAAGTACGCCGACCGGCCGATGAAAATTGGTGCCTTCACCTCCTGTTCGAATGTCACAGGAATCTGCACCCCGTATCGCGCCATGGCATCGATCATGCATCGTCATGGTGGGGTCTGTTTTGTTGACTTTGCAGCATCTGCACCTTACGTCGATATCAACATGCACCCTGAAGACGAGAACGGACCTGGAGACGATTACCTGGATGCGATCTACTTCTC
>QIKT01000028.1 GCA_003233095.1 Oceanospirillales bacterium
GGTGCGCCCCGGCGATACGCTGTACGCCATCGCATTTCGCTATGGGCTGGATTTCAAGACGCTGGCTCATTGGAATGAGATACCGCCGCCGTATACGATTTTTGCCGAACAACGACTGCGTCTGAGCCGACCGCGCAATCAGCGTTCAGTCGCCCAAACCACACCATCACCTCAGCCGGCGCAAGGGTCCCAAACTCAGGCCACACAACCGGCAAGCAAGCCGACTGCAAAACCTGCTGCGCCGGTTAAATCTCAACCCGCGCCGAAGCCGACCCCTGCCCAGTCATCAGCCAATGACAGCCGGACCTCCTGGCTGTGGCCGATTACCGGCAAGGTCATCAAGCGCTTTTCAGCCGCGGATGAGTCCTCTCGAGGGATCGATATTGCCGCCGAAGAAGGCCAGCAGGTGCTCGCAGCAGCGCCTGGTGAAGTGGTGTATAGTGGAAGAGGGCTGATTGGATACGGTGAGCTGATCATTATCAAACACAATCAGAATTATCTCAGTGCTTATGGCAACAACAAGACTCGCCTGATTCAGGAAGGGGATCGGGTCTCGGCTGGGCAGGTGATCGCCACCAGCGGTCGTTCTGGCAGCAATCGACCCGTGCTGCATTTCGAAATCCGTAAAAACGGCAAACCGGTCGACCCACTTCGTTATCTGCCGCGCTGATTGATGGCCGGCAAGAAACCTCAGTCATCGACCCCAGCCGCCAGGCTCCGTGCACGTCCATCAACCGAAGTCCACGATTCAACCACCATCTATCTGCGTGAAATCGGCATGTCCGATTTGCTTACTCCGGAACAGGAAGTCTCGTTCACTCGTGCCTGGAAAACAGGTGATGACAATGGTCGTCGGCGAATGATCGAGTCCAATCTCAGGCTGGTGGTCAATATTGCCCGGGGTTACAGCAACCGGGGCTTGCCGCTTCTTGATCTCATCGAGGAGGGCAACATCGGATTGATCCGTGCGGTTGAGAAGTTTGACCCTGAGCGAGGCTTTCGTTTCTCTACCTATGCCACCTGGTGGATTCGCCAATCGGTGGAGCGGGCCCTGATGAACCAGGCGCGTACCGTACGCCTGCCGATTCACGTGGTCCGGGAGTTGTCGGTGTACATGCGGGCAATTCGTGAGTTGCGAGTGACCTTGCGACGCACTCCCAGTCGAGAAGAGATTGCCGAGGCGCTCGACAAGTCAGCGGATGATGTAGACCGCTTGTTCTGCCTTCAGGATCGTACTACCTCGTTCGATCGACCGATCTCTCCGGACAGCGATCAATTGCTGATTGACGCGATTGCCGATGACAACAATCCCGATCCCTGTGTGTTGCTGGCCGACAATAAACTGGGGCAACAAGTCGATCAGTGGTTGGGTCGATTGCCTGATCGTGAACGCGATGTGATCGAGCGTCGCTTCGGGCTGCATCAGCAACAAAGTCAGACTCTGGCCGAAGTCGGGGATGCCCTGGGAGTGACCCGAGAGCGGGTTCGGCAAATTCAGATTCAGGCGCTCAAACGTCTGCGGAAAATTTCAGATTCGGACGGAGTGACTGAAACGCCGATCATGGACGGTTAGTGTACCCCACCGTTATTCTTACACTATTCAGCGAGTCACAAAGCGCTTAGCCACAGCGTTAAGTCTCGCCGGTAATGGCTGCGTCCTTACCAACAGACTTAGGGAGCCTCTGAACAAGTCGTGATCGGCTGTCTTGAGCGTGAAATACGCCCGCTCGGCGTTGCATGAGCTGAGTCATCGCACCACGATGACTCAGCTCATGCGCCTTGATCGGACGCATTTCCCATCTCAATCCAACTCGCTTAAGACTTGTTCAGAGGCTCCTTAACGCTGCGGATGAGCGCTTACCGGCCCGCTCTGAATGTGACAGGAATAGCGGCGGGGTTACAGCAGGTCCTGAATGGTTTCAATCGTTGCCAGCGGTGGGCTCGAACAGCAGGATGGCCATCACATCACGTGACTCGGCGGCCAGTACATTGTACGTTCGACAGGCGGCGTTCGTGGCCATGACTTCGCATCCGATACCGGCCTGCATGAGGGTCGCCGAAAAGGCCAGTTCGGGAAAGGTCAGAGTCTGGCCGGTACCCACAATCACCAGATCGGGTGACCGTTTGACGACCGTCTCGGCCAGCGACGCATTCAGATCCGAAAGACTCATCTGGGATTCGTGCAGTTCCATGACATCTGGTGTCAGAGTCAGAGACTGAGCGTGATGATCACCGGCAATGCCAAATCCCTCGTTGGAATAGGTATTGATGAACAGGATGTTGCCTGGTTGATCCAGCGTCAGTTGCATCAGTTCTCGGACTCCAGCTGGCTGCCGGCTGGATTGATCCGATAGAAACAGGCGACCTGCCCGGTCTTGAGGATCAGCTCGGCGCCGGATACCTTGCCGATTCGGTCGATGAACAGCTTGCGCGCAGCGGGGCTGGCGCGCAGTCGAATCTTGATCAGTTCGTGATGTGTCAACGCCAGTTCGATCTCATTCATGACATTCTCTGTCAGACCGTTTTGACCGATCATGACGACGGGATTAATGTGGTGGCACATGCCACGCAAGGTTTTATGCTGTGCTTTACTGAGGGTCATTGAGATGATTCGTTTGCAAAGGTGTATCATAGCCGAACCTCGACAATTCGACCATGGAAAACCCCAATGGCGCGCAGCAAGAGCTCCCGTCGATGGCTGAAGGAACATTTCGATGATCCTTACGTCAAACAGGCACAACAACAAGGGCTGCGCTCTCGCGCGGCGTTCAAACTGACCGAGCTTCAGGACCGTTTCAAACTGATCAAGCCCGGCATGACGCTGGTAGATCTTGGTGCAGCGCCGGGAGGCTGGTCGCAGGTTGCCGTTGGCTGGATTGGTCGCAAGGGTCGAATTATTGCGCTGGACCTGCTTGAAATGGCACCGTTGGATCAGGTGACCCTGATTCAGGGCGACTTTACCGAAGCTGAGGCACTGACTGCTCTTGAGGCTGAATTGGATAGCGATCCAGTCCATCTTGTGTTATCGGATATGGCGCCCAATATCAGTGGTATGGAGGCGATCGATCAGCCCAAGGCCATGTATCTGGTGGAGCTGGCGCTTGATTTCTGTCGGCAATGGCTGAGAAGCGGCGGCAGTCTGATTGCCAAGGGCTTTCATGGTGAAGGGTTTGACGCCTGGCTCACGGAAGTTCGATCAGAATTCGCCAAGGTTCAGGTCGTCAAACCAGACGCATCCAGACCGAGAAGTCGTGAAGTCTATATCGTTGCAACCCGCTTCCGTGGAGCGGGTCGTTGATCAACCAGTCATGACCAATGATGTTCGACAAATTCCGAGGCGGTCCTTAAACTGTCTGAATCGGACAGGAGAATGAGATTTTGAATAATTCCAAAACAGTGATTCTGTGGATGATTGTGCTGGCCGTGCTGTTTGCTGCATTCAGCTCATTCAACGAACAGATGAATTCAGACACGGCAGTCCCCGAGTATTCGGAATTTCTGCGGCAAGTCGAATCGGGTCGGGTGCGTAACGTCACCATCATCGAAAAATCGGCTGGCGGCCGGGAAATCATCTACAGCACGGCTGACGGCAAGGACTTGAAAGTCTTCGGTCCACGCGATGATCAGTTGATCAATGATCTGGTCAAGAAAAACATCGAATTCACCGCGCGTGAGCCTGAGAAACCCTCATTGCTTTACACGCTGTTCATCAATGCGTTCCCATTCATTCTTCTGATTGGGGTCTGGGTCTATTTCATGCGTCAGATGCAGTCTGGCGGCGGTGGACGCGGAGCCATGTCATTCGGCAAATCGCGAGCTCGCCTGCAGGGCGAGGATCAGGTGCGAGTCACTTTTGACGATGTCGCCGGAGTCGAGGAAGCCAAGGAGGAAGTCTCCGAACTGGCGGACTACCTGCGCGATCCGGGCAAGTACCAGAAGCTGGGTGGCAAGATTCCGCGCGGTGTGCTGCTGGTCGGCTCACCGGGTACTGGCAAGACCTTGCTGGCTCGGGCCATTGCCGGCGAAGCCAAAGTCCCGTTCTTTACAATCTCCGGCTCTGACTTTGTCGAGATGTTTGTCGGCGTGGGTGCCTCACGAGTGCGCGACATGTTTGAGCAGGCCAAAAAGCAAGCGCCATGCATCATCTTCATCGACGAAATCGACGCTGTGGGTCGCCATCGTGGCGCTGGCCTGGGTGGTGGTCATGACGAACGCGAACAGACGCTCAATCAGCTGCTGGTGGAGATGGATGGCTTTGAAGGCAATGAAGGGGTCATCATCATTGCGGCGACCAACCGCCCGGATGTACTCGATCCTGCGCTGCTGCGCCCGGGACGTTTTGACCGTCAGGTGGTCGTGCCATTGCCCGATATTCGCGGACGAGAAATGATTCTCAAGGTCCACATGCGCAAGGTGCCTTTCTCAGACAATGTCAATACACGCATTATTGCACGCAGCACACCCGGGTTTTCGGGCGCGGATCTGGCCAATCTGGTCAACGAAGCGGCGCTGTTTGCTGCCCGAGAAGACGCCACGTCAGTTGCAATGGAGCACTTCGAGCGCGCCAAGGACAAGCTGATGATGGGCTCGGAACGCCGCTCCATGGTGATGAGTGAAGAGGACAAGAAGCTGACCGCCTATCACGAAGCCGGTCACGCCATTGTTGGCCGACTGATGCCGAATCACGATCCGGTCTACAAGGTCTCGATCATTCCACGCGGCAGAGCGCTGGGTGTGACAATGTTCCTTCCCGATGAAGACAAATACTCTCAGAGCCTTCAGCAACTCAACAGTATGCTTTCCAGCCTCTATGGCGGGCGTATTGCCGAGGAACTTATTTTCGGGTCAGACCACGTGACCACCGGTGCAAGTAATGATATTGAACGCGCCACCAGCATTGCTCGCAGCATGGTTGAGCGCTGGGGTTTGTCCGAAGAACTGGGTCCGATGGTGTATAGCCAAAACGAGGAAGAAGTGTTCCTCGGCAAGTCGATGTCCACTCACAAGCAGATCGCCGAAGATACCGCTCGAAAGATTGATACAGAAGTGCGTCGCATTCTTGATGCCGCTTATCAAGTGGCGAGCGATACGTTGGACGCCAACCGCGAGAAGCTGCACATGATGTCCGATGCGTTGATGAAGTACGAGACCATCGATTCAGGTCAGATCGACGAGATCATGGCCGGCAACGAGCCAGGTCCACCTCGCGATTGGTGGGACGATCGATCGTCTGATAACAAACCGGGCGATGACAGTGGCTCGGCAGTTAAGGCTGAGAGCAATACCGGCAGCAAGCCGGTCGGTGGTCCAGCCGAACAGACCTGATATGCCCCAAGTGGTCGTAGCAGGCTCGCCGCGTATCATGGGGGTGCTGAACGTCACCTCCGATTCGTTCTCGGATGGAGGTGAGTTCGATTCGCTGGCCAGGGCCGTGGATCACGCGCTTGGCATGATCGCAGACGGTGCCGATCTGATTGATATCGGCGGTGAATCAACCAGGCCCGGTGCCCAGCCGGTCAGCGCATCCGAAGAGCTCGATCGAGTCCTCCCTGTCATCACATCGCTACGCGAACACAGTGATATTCCGATCTCGATCGATACCAGCAAACCCGAGGTCATGACCGCAGCGCGCAACGCTGGGGTCGACATGATCAACGACGTCTCCGCGCTGCACAGCGACGCGGCCCTTCAGGCCGTCGCCGATACGGGTCTGGCCGTCTGTCTGATGCACATGCAGGGGCGACCGGAC
>QIKT01000206.1 GCA_003233095.1 Oceanospirillales bacterium
ACGAGCCCAGTCCATCTGAGCAGAATAGTTGGCTGTGGATGGTCGGAACCGCACTGCTCTGTGGCTATGTCATTACCGTTCTGGCTCAACCCGGGTCTGAATTTCATACACGAACGGGAGACACCGGCGGGTTTGATTCCTGGATGATATTCGGCGGTATGGTGATTGCAGCAATCATTCTGCGGAACAATGATATTCGCCGCGATGAACGTGATATCGCCATTTACAATTTTGGAATCAAGGTCGGCTTTATCTCACTGGTAGTGCTGCAGCTTGTTCTGCTATTTTCTCTTGCCTTCGCACCGCAACCCCTGATGCAGCGCTTTACTCACTGGTTGATCGCCAATGCCTTGCTGTCGATGATCATGCTGGCCTGTCTGATTCAATACCTGACTCAGCTGGTTTGTTACTGGAAGGATGTGAGGAATTTGAGTCATCAGCCATGACCACGATTGGCAATCACATCCGACGTCTCCGGTTTGAGCATGGCGAAATGACTCAGGCCAAACTTGCAGAGGCTTTGGGCATTACACGACAAACCATCATTGCCCTGGAAGCAGAGCGTTATGCGCCATCGCTGGAGTTGGCGATGAAGATATCCGAGGTGTTTGGTCAGTCGATTGATGACACCTTCTTTCGCCGAGAGACCGAAGGCGCACAGACGTGAAGGCTGCTAGCCGCCTGCAAGTGTGCCGCAATCCAGCTAAGTTCATTGAATAAAGTCCCCGACAGCAAACTGAAGAGAATGGAAAGATTATGATACTGAAAATCATCAAAACTACCTTGCTGATCGGCATCGTACTGATCGCGGCCTTGTTTGCCTACAGCTACTACGTCATTGCCAGTTTCGATACCGAGACTCTCCCCGTCAATCATGGCAAGGTCAATGTCGAATTGTATGTGGGCGACGGAGAGAATCAACCGCTGATTGTCGGCTTTGGCGGTTCGGAAGGCGGAAATGCCTGGGCCAGTGATTTCTGGAAACCGCAGCGCGACAAATATCTTGAAAAAGGTTACTCATTTCTGGCGATCGGGTATTTTGGAATGCCGGGCATTCCTGAAAAACTGGATAGAATTTCTCTACCGGCAGTGTATGACGCCATCAGGGAAGCCAGTCAACACCCGAACGTAGATGGCAATTGCATTGCGGTCATGGGTGGTTCGAAAGGGGGAGAACTGGTGTTGGCTCTGGCCAGCCGATACCCCGATATCAAGGCAGTGGTGGGGATTGTGGCTGCGAATGCCGTGTTCGCTGGCATGAGTGATGCAATGACCACCTCATCATTCACTGATGCTGCCGGTCAAGTACCCTTCATACCGGTGCCCTGGAGTGCTACCTGGCCGCTGTTGACGGGCGATCTGCGTCGTGTGTTCGAGATTATTCTGGAAGACGCTGAAGCCTTTGAAAAATCAGCCATTGTCGTTGAGAACATCAATGGTCCCGTCTTTCTGATCAGTGCCACCGAAGATGAATCCTGGCCATCCTCCGAGATGTCCGAACAGATTGTACAGCGCCTGGAAGCAAACAAGTTCCCCTTTTATTACGAACATCTGGCGATAGAAGGCAGCCATGGCGAACCCCTCAAACATTTCGATCAGGTTGATCGCTTCCTTGATGAGCACTTCAAGGCAGATCAGGCGAGCGGATGTCACCGGGATACATGATTTGGAAAGAGACTGCTTCCACGCATTCAAGAGAGTCTTGTCGGTGATTGTCAGACTCAGTGAGGTGAATCTTTCCTTGAATCTCTCAAGCTAATTGTGCATCGGATTCATGATGTCGATCGCGATCTTTACTGAGGTCACAGATCCAGTTTCTTCCTGATTCGATCGCTGGTCAGATGCTTGACTGCGTCAAAGGGGTCACAGCTGCCGGTCGGATCAAAATCAATTGGGCAGATCTTCTTTGCTACCTTCAGTGCTGGGCCGTGCAGCGGTTTGCTGCGCATGCCGATGCCCATTATGGCGCCGCCCATGGCCATTTGGGTATCGACGTCCTGATCTGCGAACTGCTGGTCAATACGATCAATGGCCTCGAAAAAGTAGCTCTCATCCGGCGCGCTTTTCTTCTTTGATTTTGAAAACTCGTAGATCAGACCATAGGCACAGCGCTTGCGAACCGGGTCGTCGCTATCCATCCAGTCAGTCGCCACTTCCTGGGCCAATGAGGCATTGGCCAGCGTGGCCCCACAGGTTGAGAAGACGTGGGCCAGATAGCCTCCTGAGAGCTGGTCGGCTTGCTGCTCGACCTGCTCGCGGGTGATGTGCTTCGGATCATCAATCAGCAGGGCAATCACGCGGGCATCGTACACATCGGTTGCCCACAGGTCCTGCGCCAATGCGCGATCCTTGCCCACTTGCTTGGCCAGCTTGCGTAACTGGGTCAGACCAATGCCGAAACTGGTGAGCCCACTGTCCTTGTGCATCTGCTCGGTCCAGTTCTCGATACCACGCTTGTTCTGGTTGTCCTTCAGCAAGGTCATCACGTCGCTGGTGTTCATCGCTATGATCTCCACAGGTTGTACAGGAGGTCAATCTTACAGAAAGACATCGCGGGCTGTCATGTGATGGCCAACAAACCTGGGAGCCTCTGAACAAGTTTGGGTGAGTTGGATTGAGAAGGGAAATGCAACGCCGAGCGGGCGTATTTCACGCTCAACACAGCCGATCACGACTTGTTCAGATGGTTCCTTGATAACAATTGTGGGCGAAGTCTATTTTCAACGATTCTGATAGGTCCCGTCGGTGGAAATACGTTCGCATTTCAATGCCTTAGACTGCGGCGGCAGGGTCGAATCCTTTGAGGTCACCTGCAGAGACAGCACACGCAAAACACTGATCAGGTGAGAGATTCTGCCTGCTGATCCCACCATCTAACTAGAGGGGCAACAATATGAAGCCGTTCACCTTTGCTGAATCAGAACGATTCTGCCTGCAAGCAATTCAGTTCAAGCCTTCATGACGGAGTCGATTGCCATGCGCCGATTGATTATTTGTGCCGACGGCACCTGGAACAGCCCTGACCAGGAGCTGGACGATTATGACATCCGCAAGCCCAGCAACGTGGTCAAGCTCTCGCGCGCCATTCAGCCCGTAGCCAATGACGGAACCAGCCAGGTAGTGTTTTACGACACCGGCGTGGGCACCCACAATTTCCTCGACAAATTCGTCGGCGGAACCACCGGTGTCGGGCTTTCGGACAATATCATTCAGGGCTACCGGTTCCTGGTCAACAATTACGAGCCGGGCGACGAAATCTATTTGTTTGGTTTCAGCCGCGGGGCCTTCACGGTTCGCAGCCTGGGCGGCCTGATCAGCAAGATCGGTCTGCTGCCCAAGATCCAGGAATACTGGTTCCCCGAAGGATTCGAACTGTATCGCTCCAAAGCCAAAGCCAAAGCACTGAAAAAATACAGAGCGCTGAACCAGTCGCGTTCGGTATCCATCCGCATGATCGGTGTTTTCGACACCGTCGGTGCGCTGGGCGTTCCGGTCGGCTTTCTCAGCTCCTTGGGAAAATCCAAATATGAATTCCACGATGTCCGACTGCCGCCTGTGGTCGAACATGGCTACCACGCGTTAGCGATCGATGAGCAACGCAAGGATTTCGAACCTTCGATGTGGAGCCACAAGAAAGCAAATCAGGTCGTCGAACAGGTTTGGTTTCCCGGCGTGCACACCAACATCGGCGGTGGTTACAAGGACAACGGCATCGCCAATCACACGCTCAAATGGATGCTGGAGAAAGCCACTGCCCTCGGACTGGAAACCGATTCGAAGTATCTGAAGCACTACAAGCCCGATCACCTGGGCGTGCTGTACCAATCGCGCAAGGGCATGTACCGACTGAAGAGGAAGCTCATCCGGCCCATCGGACAGGCGCTGAACGACACCATTCACCCCTGCGTTCGTGACCGCATGCGTGAGGACAAAGACTACAAGCCCGCCAACGTGGATTGACGAGGGGAGACCATCTTATGCCCTACTACACCGAACTGAACAAGATGAACGCATCGAAACGGAAGCGCGTGGCCATGAACATCTTGAGACTGAGGGAGATGTTCGCCGAAGGCCACGGCCTGCCTGGCGACAAGGAGTATGTCGCACCGATTCCCGACCGCACACTCAATGATCACCTGATCGTTGGAACCTGGAATATCCGTGAGTTTGACTCTCAAGCCTACGGACTCAGGGATATCGAGCCGATGATGTACATCTCCGAAATCATCTCGCGGTTTGACATCGTGGCGATTCAGGAAGTCCGACGCGACACGCGAATTCTGGACCGATTACGCCGATTGCTCGGTTATCATTGGGACTACATCGTCACTGATGAAACGGTTGGCAAGTTCGGCAACAAGGAGCGACTGGCCGTCTTCTTCGATAGCCGCAAGGTCAAATTCACAGGCGTCGTTGGAGAGATCGTTCTGCCTGAGGTCGACGGCGCACCGGTCTCACAGTTCGCCCGGACTCCGCTGATGGTCGGTTTTCAATCCGGTTGGTTCAAGTTCTCGCTGTGCACCGCGCACATCATCTTTGGCAAGGGCGGCGCTGATAGCGAAAAGAGAGTTCGCGAAATCGACCTGCTGGCCAGACACCTGAAGGATCAGATGTTGAAATATCGCAAACTAGCCGATCAGGGAAAAATCCAGAACTCCGAATACGAAAATATTATCCTGCTCGGCGACTTCAACATCTTCAGCACCGACGACGCCACCTACAAGGCCATGATTGACAACGGCTGGGACGTTTGCGAAGGCTTGTTCGGTGTCAAAACAAATACCGGTCGAATCAAGCGCTCCTTTGATCAGATCGCCTATCGAAACGACGCCAAGAATGTCGAAGCCACCGGCCGATGTGGCGTCTTTGACTACTTCCGGATCATCTATCGGGAAGAGGATCACAAGCACTACCGGACCGCATTGAAGAAAATGCAGACCTACGCCGACTACTCCGAAGAAGACAAACGCCAGAAATACTACAGAACCTACTGGCGCACCCACCAGATGTCCGACCATCTGCCGCTGTGGGTCGAACTAAACATCAACTTCAGCCGCGAATACCTGGAACGGCGAGTGCCGGAACTGTGTGAAGACAACACCTGATTCACTATAGAAATATCAACTGTATAGAATCAATTACTTCCAAGTGGACAAATGTGTGTGGTCGAAAGCCAGGGAGCCTCTGAACAAGTCGTGATCGGCGGTCTTGAGCGTGAAATACGCTCGCTCGGCGTTGCATGAGCTGAGGAACCTCTGAACCAGTCATGACCGGTTGTCTTGAGCGTCAAACACGCCCCCCTCTGCGTTGCATGAACCGAGCCATAGCACCACTATGACTCGGTTCATGCGCCTTGATAGGACGTATTTTCCATCTTAACCCAACTCGCTTGAGATTTGTTCAGAGGCTCCCTAGCGGAAACTGGCTCTCTTCGCTTCTGTTCAAGTGTGGCGGTACCTGAGCGTCCAGGAGGTGTAAATAACAGAGTCGCAGTCCACCATCAAACGGCCCTTCTGGCCTCATCCCTCTCGATCTCCCTTCGGGGAAGGGAGAAGCTAATAAACCCGGACCTACACAGGCCATCTCAACGTGCGCTGGAATGACAAGCGGGTCTTGAGCCTGACTGGATCACTACACGCATCATTCCAGTGTTGTCAGAGTTCT
>QIKT01000034.1 GCA_003233095.1 Oceanospirillales bacterium
CCATTGATCTTTTGACAGCCCTCGCCTCGGGTCCAGTCGTTGGTCGACGGGCAGCGAATGGTGCCGTTGTCCTGAAGCCCGCCATAGATATTATACGGCGTAGCCATGTCCACATTGACCGTATAGAACTGCCCCATCGGCTGAGCGTCGAGCTTGATCCAGCTCTTACCGCCATCGAAGCTGACGTCCAGGCCGCCATCATTGCCCACCATCAGGTGATCGCTGAACTGCGGATTGATCCACATCGACTGATAGTCGACGTGCACATCCCGGTCGTGAATACTGGACCAACTCTTGCCACCGTCATCGGAGGTGATGATCGGCACACCCAGCACATAGACTCGATTGACATCGGTCGGTGAGACCCGAATCTCACCAAAGTAGTATCCGTAGCTGAACACCACCTGCTGCAAAGGCTCATCATGGGTGATCGACCAGGTTTCTCCCTGGTCATTGGAACGCCAGACCTGAATGCTTTCAATGTCGCTGTTGAAGAGATTGGCGTTGGCGTCAGTCAACTCGTCGCGCAACGCCTGCATATCCAGCTCTTCGCTGCGCAGCATCTCCAGCAGAGACTCGGCAGTCAGCTCGACCGGCAGATCATTGCTGCGGATGAAGGCTTCGACATCGTCCGGGTCCTGCTTCAGAAACTCGTCACGAGACATGTTTCTGAGCCGCTTGGGACTCAGCGGATTTTGGCCCAGGTCCCAATCGGCCTCGGGCAGCGGGGTCTGATTGTCGATGCTGGCATAAAGCGTATCGGGCGAGGCGGCAGAGACCGCCAGGCCAATCCGACCAATGTGTTCGCTGGCGGGCAATCCACCCCCCAGTCGCTGCCAGGTCTTGCCACGATCGCGACTGCGCCAGATGCCAGAATCATCACCGCCCTCAACAAAATCCCAGGCGCTGCGCTGGCGTTCCCAGCTTGCGGCATAGAGCGTATCAAAGTCGCCGGGTCGTGCGACCATATCGACCACGCCGGTCCAATCGCCACCCTCCAGCACTTGTGTCCAGTTCTCGCCGCCATCTTCGGTCAGAAAAATGCCGCGCTGACCACCAGTGGTATACAGCTTGCCCAGACTGGCCACCAAAACACGATCCGAGTTGTCAGGATCAACCAAAATAGTACCGATTCGATCGCTGTCGCCGAGCCCGAGATAATTCCAGGTCTCACCGCCATCGCTGGATCGGTACACGCCCGTGCCACCATAGGATGAACGCGATGAGTTGTTCTCGCCCGTTCCAACCCAGAGTGTTTCGGCATCGGACGGGTCGAGTGCCACATCCCCCATGATCATGGTCGCCTGGTCATCGAATACAGGCGTGAAATTGACGCCGTTATCGGTGGTTTTCCACAGCCCGCCCGATGCATACGCCACATAGAAGGTATAGGGGTTGTCGGGGTGCACTTCGATATCGACCAATCGACCCCCTTGAATGATCGGTCCGATATTGCGCCAGGACCAATCTGGATAAGGTGACTGCGCTTCCATCGCCTGATGGGCCGCCCAGGCAGCTTGATGCGCCTCGCCATCCGCCGCCGATTCGGGCTTGGTTCGCGCCTGGACCGTGACAACGGCGGTCAGCAGACAAGTCGTCAGCAGTATCTTCAGAAATCTTTGGGTCAGTTGTCCACTCGCACGTTCAGTCGTTGTCATGTTCAGAGTCCTTCGCTAAAGGAAAATCAGACGCCGGCGAGGTTGGCGTCGACAGAGACAGGGTTCCGGACTGGCCCTCTGCCGGGTCAAGGTCGACGAACCGAGGGCCTCTGACCGTTTCTTCCCAGTAATCGCGGACCCGCTGCCGGGCCATCCCCAACAAACTGTCAGGTGGATTTTCCGTCGATCCCGGTGTACCAATCGACATGCCAGTCAGAGCCGCCAGTGCATCGCAGATATGACCCACGGCGATCACCTCAAAGCGACCTTCGCGAGCGGCGTCGACCACATCATGCCTCAACATCAGATCGCCGATGTTGGACGCCGGAATGATGACGCCCTGAGTGCCCGTAAGGCCAAAGTGATTGCAGATGTCAAAAAAGCCTTCGATCTTCTCGTTGACGCCTCCAACGGCCTCGATTCGACCATGCTGATCGATCGCCCCGGTCATCGCCAGATCCTGGCGGATGGGCACACCGGTCAGGGCCGAAATCAGGCAGCAGGTCTCGGCGCCTGAAGCCGAGTCGCCATCGATGCCGCCGTAACTCTGCTCGAATGCGAGCGAGGCGGTAAAGGCCAACGGATGATCGGCCCGCAGCAGGTGACGGATCAGGCCACCCAGAATATGAAAGCCCTTCTTGTGAATCGAACCGGACATCGAGGCACGATCCTCGATGCTGATCAATCCAGCCTGTCCGGCACTGATGCTGGCAGTGATCCTGGACGGAAAACCGTATTTGAGCGGACCCGCAGAAATGACTGCCAGAGCATTGATCTGACCCACAGTGTGGCCGCTGCACTCGATGTGAATGGTGCCGTCCTGCATGACCTGCTGGAAGCGATGCGAGGGCAGCGATGCGCGATGCTTGGTTCGAGCAACTGTCTGGCGAATGTGCTCGCCGGTCACCAGATCAACCGCCTGCTTGCCCGCCACCCAGTTGGCCTCTCGAACCAGATCAGCGATGCGCCCGAATCGGGTCGACAGCTGCGCGTTGCTGTCAGCAATGCGAGCTCCGTGCTCGGCCAGCGCCGCGACGGCGTCAGCGGTGAAGTGCCTGAGCCCTTCTCGGTGGGCAATCGAGGCAATCACGCCCCCATACTGATTAACTGTTTCGGTCGTACGCGGCATGGCGCTGTCAAAATCAGCCAGCACCTTGAACTGTTGATCGAAGTCCGGATCGTTTTGATCAAGCAGGTTGTACAGACCATGACTGCCCAACAGCACCACGCGAATTTCGACTGGGATGGGCTCGGGCTTGAGGCTCACCGGTGCGAATGGCGCGCGGAATTCGGCCGGCACGATCTCCAGAAGACCACTGCGCAAGGTTCGTATCAACATTTTCCACGAGCCTGGTTCGGCCATCAGGTCATCGGCTTCCAGAATCAGGTAGCCGCCGTCCGCCTGTAGCAAAGAGCCCGCTCGAACACCCCTGAAATCAGAAGACGACTGACCATTCGACTGCCACTGCGTCTCTATGGTCCCGAGCAGGTTGGCCAGGGTCGGACTGGACTCGATGACCACGGGCGCCTCAAGCTCTGATTGCTTGACCAGCACGTTAACCGCGTACCGGCTGAACGGATCGTAATTCTCGTCGGAGACCACCAGCACCTGCTCGATCACATCCTCGATCAGGGCCAGCAAATGTGTTTCCAAGGGCGCATGCCCCGGGAAGATCTGGCGAATCGGTTCGATATAATCGGTTAGCAGACGCTTGAGTTGGGTCCGATTATAAGTGTCGATGTGCTCAGTCGCCTCGCGAGCCTTCAAGCCCATCTGGCGAGACAGCTCAGGTAGCTGGCTGGCATGCTGTTCGATGCGCGAGATCAGCGAATCGCGATCGGCCTCGGTCAGCTGCCCGTTGCTGATTAGATTGCCCAGTTGTTCAAGCGGTACTGGCTGCCCCTCGATTCTGGGCACGATAGCCGACTGCATGCCCTGCGGAGTCTGCATCTGGACCAGCGTCAATTCATCGACTTCAAGCGTCTTTTCAAACGGATCGGACAGCGCCTTAATCTGCTTGTCGGCCCCGGAATGAATGGCTGTGCGTGCGGCCTGGAGCAGCGGCTGATTCATCGCATCACCGAGTTTGCCAGTGACGTATTCAGCCAGTTGCTGCAGTTTACGGTCCAGCGCGGCACCTTTACCAAGCGGCAACGACAGCAATCTGGGACGATCTGGCTGGGTAAAATTCTGTACATAGCAGTGATCCAGTGGACGCCGGTTTTTCGGGGCCATCTGCGACAGCAACTGTCGCACCATGGTCAGACGCCCTGTTCCACTGATGCCTCGAACGTAGACATTTTGCCCCTTGGCATGGCAATCCAGAGCAAACTCAAGCGCCTCGCGAGCCAATGGCTGGCCGATAATGTCTGCCGCATGAGGCAGCGATTCGGTCGTCTTGAATTGAAGGGTATCGGGGTCACAAATCCAGCGCAGCTGGTCAGCGTCCAGAGGGGGTGGAGGATGGCTCACGTTGGGGTCTCCAATTGCGATGATCAGATGGTGACGCAGCCGGCTGCGAGACTCCCGAGCGTCGATTGTTGCATCATAACATGAGGTCAGGGCATTCAAGGGCACAGCTCCTAGGCCTGACTGGCTGGCCGTCGATTGCCAGCCAGTCAGGCAAACCGTACACTGTCCATTGCAATTAGGCAGCATGATCGGACACCCCAGACGCCGTGGACAACAACCAGTATACGACCAAGAAATTCAGCCCGGTCGTCATTGATACCACTCACGCCAATGACATCGCTGCGTTGGTCATTATTCGTGGCGAACCATTGGGAAAGACCTTTCCGATCAGCGAAAAAACCGTCGTGATTGGCCGCTCATCCGAATGCACAATCCAGTTTGGCGGCGACAACGTGTCCCGCCGCCACTGTCAGGTATGGAAAACCGAACAAGGTTTCTGGATCTCGGACCTCAAATCAACCAACAACACCCTCGTCAATTCCGAGGCGGTGCAGTACTGCCAGTTGTTCGACGGTGATCGCATCACCATCGGTGATACGATTCTCAAATTTCTGGTCACCGACATGGTCGAACAGGAATATCACAGCGTACAATTCGATCACGCCACTCGCGATCCGCTAACGGGCACACACAATCGGCGATTGTTTATTCAGAATCTCAGATCTGAACTGGATACCTGCAGCAAGTTTGGTCAGCCATTGAGCCTGGTGGTGTGCGATATTGATCACTTCAAGCAGGTCAATGATCAGTATGACCATACGGTAGGAGACAAGGCGCTGGTGGCCGTCACCGATACCTTGCAGCATTGCCTCAGGCCAGGCCAGACCCTTGCACGGATGGGCGGGGAAGAATTTGCCATCATCCTGCCGGCGCTATCAGGTGAGCAAGCCCTTGAAGCGGCCAACATCATGCGCGAGGCCGTCGCCAGCAAACCGATCAGCTGCGGTGACGCGGTCTTTCGGATTACCGCATCGTTCGGGGTGGCTGAGTGGTCTCAGGCCATTCGCAAGACCAGCGATCTGATTCGGATTGCAGATCAGGCATTGATGAAAGCCAAGAAAGCCGGGCGCAATCAGGTCAAACTGGCCAGTCCAATGCCGCTCTGATCAGTCTCAGAGACTCAGATCCATAATCAATGGATCGTGATCGGATGAGCGCAGCGCTGACGCTTCATCACTCAGGCCAGAACGGTATTCCATCAGGTCAGGTTGATCGGCATTGATATGCCAGTGAAAGGCCTGGGTCACCCGGGCCGAGAGTTGACTGCCGGCCAGCGCATGATCCAGCGATCCGGCGGCGCCGCGATACACATAGGAATAGCCTGGGGCACGATCATCCTCGAAGCGCTCTGACTGACTGACAAAGCCTCGCGACACAAACCAGGTCACCGGCTCTTCTTGAGAATAGGCATTCAGATCACCCAGAAAAATCACCCTATCCGGGTCAACGCCCTCCTCTGAGCTCACCCAGTCGGTCAGC
>QIKT01000094.1 GCA_003233095.1 Oceanospirillales bacterium
TGCCGTCAGCGTGGTTTTGCCATGATCCACGTGGCCAATGGTGCCGACGTTGACGTGCGGCTTGGTACGTTCAAATTTTGCTTTGGACATTCTCTTGAACCTTGTAAGTTAACTTTGCTGGACCATTCCGTTGTTCACCCCATCGGGTGACTCGGCGTAATGATCAAACTCCATACTGTAATTAGCCCGCCCCTGCGACATCGATCTAAGCGCAGTAGCGTATCCAAACATCTTTGCCAGCGGCACATTTGCTCTGACGGTCTTACCAGCCGGAGTGTCGTCCATTCCCTGAACAATACCTCGACGGCGATTCAGATCACCCATCACGTCTCCCATGTACTCCTCTGGAGACACCACTTCGACCTGCATCACTGGCTCCAGCAGGTCTATGCCTGACTGGTTGGCTGCCTCACGAAATGCCATTGATGCGGCAATTTTGAAGGCCATCTCAGACGAATCCACCTCATGGTAGGAGCCGTCTAGTAGTGTCACCCTCAGGTCTACAACCGGGTAACCTGCCAGCATCCCGGAGACCATCTGCTCCTGAATGCCCTTGTCGACTGAGCCGATGTATTCCTTGGGAACCGAGCCTCCAACCACATCGTTGACAAACTCATAACCCTCGCCTCGTTCGAGCGGCTCAAACCGAATCTTGACGTGACCATAATGGCCTTTACCGCCCGTCTGTCGAATGAACTTGCCTTCAACCTCAGCTGTCTTGCTGAACGCTTCCCGGTATGCCACTTGTGGATTACCGATATTTGCACCGACACCAAATTCCCGGCGCATGCGCTCCACCAGGATGTCCAGGTGAAGTTCACCCATTCCCGAGATGATCACTTGCCCGGATTCCTCGTCAGTCGAGACCCTGAAAGATGGATCTTCCTGGGCCAGCTTGCCGAGAGCGATGCTCATTTTTTCCTGATCAACTGTCGTTCGCGGTTCAACCGCAACCGATATGACCGGCTCTGGAAACTCCATGAGCTCCAGCAGCACAACGTGAGCCGGATCACACAATGTTTCCCCGGTTGTCACGTCCTTGAGGCCCACCGCAGCGGCAATATCGCCTGCGTGAACCTCCTTGATCTCTTCGCGAGAGTTCGAGTGCATCTGCAAGATACGTCCGAACCGCTCTTTCTTGCCCTTGATCGGATTGAACACTGTGTCGCCTGTCTTGACAACACCAGAGTAGACCCGAAAAAAGGTCAGCGTTCCGACAAACGAGTCAGTCGCTATCTTGAACGCCAGCGCCGCAAACGGCTCACTGTCGTCACTGCTTCGAGTGACGTCGTCACCTGAAGCATCCTGCCCACTTATCGCCGGCACATCGTCAGGCGCTGGCAGGAACAGGACAATGGCATCAAGCAGCGCCTGAACGCCTTTGTTCTTGAAAGCCGAACCGCATAGCACAGGCACCAGTTCATTGGCAATTGTGGCGGCACGAAGACCAGCAATCAGCTGCTCTTCAGTTAGTTCTTCACCATCCAGGTAAGCCTCCATCAACGCTTCAGTTGATTCGACCGCCGACTCAACCATCTGCTCGCGGGCTGATTGGCACTGAGTCAGCATGGCTTCGGGAATGTCTTCTTCCCGATAAGTCATACCCAGGTCGTTCTCATTCCAGTAAATTGCTCTCATTCGGATCAGATCAACCACCCCTTCATAGGTGTCTTCACTGCCGATAGGCAACTGCACCGGAACCGCATTGGCTCCCAGCCTCTGCTTGAGCTGACTCACAACACGATCAAAGTCAGCCCCCGTGCGATCCATCTTGTTCACGAACGCCACGCGTGGCACGTGATACTTGTTTGCTTGCCGCCATACCGTCTCGGACTGCGGCTCAACACCACCGACCGCACAGAATACGGCAACGGCGCCATCCAGAACTCTCAGCGAGCGCTCCACCTCAATGGTGAAGTCAACGTGCCCCGGCGTATCAATAATATTGATTCGGTGCTTGCCGAACTGCTGATCCATTCCGGACCAGAAGCAGGTCGTTGCAGCGGACGTGATCGTAATCCCGCGCTCCTGCTCCTGCTCCATCCAGTCCATGGTGGCATTGCCATCATGGACTTCGCCTAGCTTGTGCGAGACCCCAGTGTAGAAGAGGACTCGTTCGGTGGTCGTCGTCTTGCCCGCATCAATGTGGGCCATGATTCCGATATTCCGGTACTGGTGAATAGGTGTACTACGAGACATCTTTTATTCACCAGTGTCACATCACCAACGATAGTGAGAGAACGCCTTGTTGGCTTCCGCCATGCGGTGCGTATCTTCCTTCTTCTTGACAGCAGAACCGCGCTTCTCATAAGCGTCAAGAATTTCACCAGCCAATCGCTTGGGCATAGTCGACTCACTGCGATTTCGTGCTGCGTCGATCATCCAGCGCATGGCCAAAGCCACGCGACGGTTGGGCCTAACTTCAACAGGCACCTGATAGGTCGCGCCACCGACTCGTCGAGACTTGACCTCGACCAATGGCTTAACGTTGTCAAGGGCCATCTCAACAGTTGCCAGCGGGTCGTCCTTGGAACGTTCTGTAATCTGCTCAATGGCACCATATACAATGCGTTCTGCAACAGACTTCTTGCCGCTCTTCATGACCATGTTGATGAACCGGGCGATCAGCTCGCTCTGGAACTTCGGGTCCGGGAGCAACTCACGAGTAAAATTAGATTTTTTTCTGGACATTTTTTGTAATCTACCTTGTCAGCGGCGCAGCTATTTCTTGGGCCGCTTGGCGCCATACTTTGAACGCCCTTGCTTACGATCTGATACTCCGGTGGTATCGAGGCTGCCACGAACCACGTGATAGCGAACACCTGGCAAATCCTTGACACGACCACCACGAATCAGTACGACCGAGTGCTCTTGCAAGTTGTGACCTTCACCACCGATGTAGCTGGTGACTTCAAAGCCATTGGTCAGCCGCACACGAGCCACTTTGCGCAATGCAGAGTTCGGCTTCTTGGGTGTCGTTGTATAGACACGCGTACAAACACCACGCTTTTGAGGGCAACCCTCAAGCGCAGGCACATTGCTCTTGTACACCTTTGGTTTGCGCCCTTTGCGCACCAGTTGGTTTATCGTAGACATAAATTTTTTGAACCCTTAGAAAACAAACGACAGGCAGGGATTAACCTACCTGTCGAAAGAGCGGGAATTTTAGAGAGTTCACCTTGTGCTGTCAAGCGCAGATGTCTCCTCCTGCCAAGTTTTTTGTGACTTCCGTCAACCACACACCCAATTGGGTGCGGTACATTGTTGCTACGCCACGGTTATAGTGAAGAACTCACTGATTCTTGTGTTGAAACTTCTCCATTACTTCAAGGTCATCTGACCAGGATCAGGGCGCTAGCCCTCATCCTTGCCATCAGTTTCTGTCACTGCTTTGGACGCGTCTTCCGCTTCAGCCGCCGATCTGTTTTCGGATTCTACAGCAGCCAGCATTTCTGATAAGTCCGGAGCCTGACGTTTCTTGCGACGATCCAGGTGATAAGCCAGACCGGTACCTGCAGGAATCAGACGACCGACGATGACATTTTCCTTCAGGCCACGCAGATGATCACGCGATCCACGTACGGCTGCCTCGGTCAAAACACGAGTCGTCTCCTGGAAGGAAGCGGCCGAGATGAACGATTCCGTCGCCAGTGATGCCTTTGTGATACCCAGCAGAACACGTTCGAAGTCGGCGTGTCGATCATCCTTTTTGGTCAACTTGGAGTTCTCATCTTGCAAGTGGTTGTGTTCGACCTGCTCGCCACGAAGCATCTGCGTATCGCCGGGATCAAGAACTTTGACCTTGCGAATCATCTGGCGGATGATCACTTCAATGTGCTTGTCATTGATCTTCACACCCTGCAGACGATACACGTCCTGGATTTCCTTGATCAGATAACCTGCCAACGGTTCGACACCCAACAATCTCAGAATATCGTGGGGATTCAAGTCACCTTCGGCCACTACTTCACCACGATCTACCTGTTCCCCTTCGAACACCATGATGTGGCGCCATTTTGGAATCAGTGTTTCGACGGTGTCTCCGCTCTTCTCGGTGATCACCAGCCGCTGCTTACCTTTGGTTTCCTTGCCGAAGCTGACCACACCGGTGGTCTCGGCCAGTATCGCAGGCTCTTTAGGTTTGCGCGCTTCGAACAGATCAGCCACTCGAGGCAGGCCACCGGTGATATCCCGGGTCTTTGAAGTTTCCTGAGGGATCCTGGCCAACACATCGCCAACGCCCACCTCTTGACCATTGCGCATATTGATAACCGCACCACCAGGCAGAAAATACTGCGCTGGCATATCGGTACCGGCAATCATCAATTGTTTGCCCTTCTTGTCGAACAGCGACACCATCGGACGCAAGTCCTTGGCTGCCGAACCGCGCTTCTTGACGTCGATCATGACGTAGCTTTGCAGCCCGGTCATTTCATCGATCTGAGCTTCAACGGTCGTGCCTTCCTCAAAGTCTGTGAACTTTGCAATACCGTCCACTTCGGTGACAATTGGATGAGTATGTGGATCCCAGTTGGCTACCATCTGGCCCGCCTCTACTGCGCCCTGATCCTTGACGGAGAGAACAGCACCATACGGAATCTTGTAGCGTTCAACCTCACGCCCATGCTGATCAATAACAGCAATCTCGCCAGAACGAGACACGGCAACCAGTTTGCCATCCTTGTTCTCAACGGTCTTGAGATTGTGCAAGCGAACCGAACCACTGGTCTTGACCGAAATCTGGTCAACCGCAGCCGAACTCGATGCCGCTCCACCAATGTGGAATGTTCGCATCGTCAGCTGGGTACCCGGCTCTCCAATACTCTGAGCCGCAATAACGCCCACTGCTTCCCCCATGTTGACCAGATGCCCACGAGCCAGATCACGGCCGTAACAGGTGGCACAGATTCCGTGCCGTATTTCACAGGCGATGGCAGATCGCACCATGACCTGATCGACACTGTTATCTTCGAGCAACTGAACCATCTCTTCGTCCAGGAGCGTACCTGCCTTGATCAGCGGGTCCTCGCCATCCTTCTGCGAAGGTGCCCAGACATCATCCGAGGTTACACGCCCCAGCACCCGCTCACGCAGGGCTTCGAGAACATCGCCACCTTCAACAATGGATACCATCTTCAGGCCTTCGGTGGTGCCACAGTCGGTTTCGGTGACAACCACATCTTGTGCCACATCCACCAGACGTCTTGTCAGATAACCCGAGTTGGCTGTTTTCAATGCCGTGTCGGCAAGACCTTTCCGTGCACCGTGAGTCGAGATGAAGTACTGCAGAACGTTCAGGCCTTCGCGGAAATTCGCCGTAATCGGAGTCTCGATGATCGAGCCATCCGGCTTGGCCATCAAGCCTCGCATACCGGCAAGCTGTCGAATCTGCGCTGCAGAACCACGCGCTCCGGAATCGGCCATGATGAAAATCGAGTTCATGGATGGCTGGCGCACCTCGTTGCCTTCTGCATCGATGACGGCATCTGTTGAGATACCATCCATCATTGCCTTGGCAACCAGTTC
>QIKT01000114.1 GCA_003233095.1 Oceanospirillales bacterium
AGATGTCCCGATCCTGTTCGTTAAATAGCGGTGCTATTCGCCTCAAAAGATCGAAAAATCTGACTCAAGTCGACTGTTCATCGTGACGACCCGTTAAGTCCGACAGGCTGCTAGTCTGATCATAGGGGGCAATGTGTCCATAAACCAGACACTCACGCACACAATGATCTCACCAGGCAACCGCTGCCCCGGTTGATTTCTGAGAGAGTCGCCATTGAGTATGCGGGTCGTATTTGGAATTGCGGTTCTCACCTGAACAGGATGCCTGCAAGGGTATACCGAATCCGCGATTCCCCTCAAGATTCAACCCGTTGCTTCAGACCACCTGTCCGGCTGCACGTCCTGATGCCCAGGCCCACTGAAAATTATAGCCGCCCAGATGGCCGGTCACATCCAGCACTTCGCCAATGAAGTACAGACCGGGTACCTCGTTGCACTGAAATGTTTTTGAAGACACTTGATCAGTATCCACACCACCCAGAGTGACCTCGGCGGTGCGATAGCCCTCGGTGCCGTTCGGTTTGAGCGTCCAGCGGGTCAAGACATCTTCGATCCGCCGCAAGTTTACGTCAGACTGCTGCCCTATGGTCACCGACTGAAGATCATCACACCACAAGGTCACCAGTCGATCGGCCAGTTTGCGAGTGAACCATTCCGATAGTACTGCTTGCAGTGTGCTGTTGGGGCGATCACGTCGCGCCTTTTTCAATGTATCGAACACCTCACACCCAGGCAGCAGATTGATAGTGACATGATCGCCTTGCGTCCAGTACGAAGAGATCTGAAGTACTGCGGGCCCACTGAGGCCGCGGTGCGTAAAGAGCATGTGTTCACGAAAGGAGTCTTGTTCATGCCATATCTCGCTGTCAGCAGAGGTTCCCGACAAGCCGTCAAATTCAGACAGCATGCCCGGGCCCAGCGTAAAGGGAACCAGACCTGCCCGCGTATCCAGCACACTCAGGCCGAACTGACAGGCCACCTCATATCCGAAGCCTGTCGCTCCCATTTTCGGGATCGACAGGCCGCCAGTGGCAATAACCAGAGATTCGGCAGACCAGCGGCCCTGCGATGTTCGCAGCACATAGCCGTCATCGCTGCGGCTGATCCGCTCGATGTGACACAAGGGACGAACCTCGACTCCGGCGGCGTCGCACTCAGCCAGTAGCAGATCCAGAATATCCCGGGACTTGTTATCACAGAACAGCTGACCCAGCTTCTTCTCGTGATACGGCACCTGATGCTGCTCTACCAGATCGACAAAGTCATACGGGCTATAGCGACTCAGCGCAGATTTGCAGAAATGCGGATTGGCTGACAGAAAATTGGACGGCAGGGTATACAGATTGGTGAAATTGCAGCGCCCTCCTCCAGACATCAGGATTTTCTTGCCCACTTTGTTGGCGTGATCCAGAACAGCCACCTTGCGACCTCTTTGTCCTGCCGTCAGGGCACACATCAGCCCTGCTGCGCCGGCACCAATGACCAGCACATCACATTGCTGTGAGTTGGGAACCACAGCCATTCAGCGACTCTCTGGTATCAGCGGTGAGGTGGCAATAACCCTGTAGTCAAAAGACTCAATCACCCGGCCTTTCCCTGGCGCTGCTCCAGTGCTTCCCAGCGACCATAGGCCTCACTGAGCGTCTTCTCCAGATCGGCAAGCTGCTGCAAATCTTTCGCCACAACAGCCTCATCCTGTTGATAGAAGGTCGGATCAGCAACTTTCTCAGTCAGTGCAGTCAGGGTCTGATCCAGCGCTTCGATCTGCGCCGGCAACTTTTTCAATTCATGCGTCTCCTCAAAGCTCAGAGTTGACCCTTGAGCCGAGCGCCGTTTTGATTGTCCTGATCGGCTGCTCTTCGTCTTTGCCTGATCGGATTCTGTGACCTGTTGTCGCAGATAGTGCTGCCAATCACTGTAGCCACCCACATGTTCCTCGATGCGCCCATCTCCGGAAAGAATCAGAGTACTGGTCACACAAGCATCCAGAAAACGGCGGTCGTGACTGACCAGCAGCAACGTGCCCTGATACTGACTGAGTAATTCTTCCAACAGCTCAAGCGTTTCGATATCCAGATCGTTGGTCGGCTCGTCCATGATCAACAGATTGGCGGGCTGGGTAAACAGCCGCGCCAACAGCAGGCGATTGCGTTCACCGCCGGACAAGGTCGATACCGGAGAGTGAACTCGTGCAGGTGGAAACAGGAAGTCGCCCAGGTGGCTGATCACATGGCGTGACTGGCCATTGATGGTGACGTGATCGGCGCCATCGGCTACGCAGTCGCGGACCGAGACCTTCGGGTCCAGTTGCATTCGCTCCTGATCGAAATAGGCGATGTCCAGCTTTGTGCCCCGTTTGATCATACCGGAGGTTGGCACAAGATCGCCCAGCAGCAGTTTGATCAAGGTGCTTTTGCCGCTGCCATTGGCGCCGACAATGCCGACCCGATCGCCGCGCACGATGGTGGTGGTCAGATCCTTGATGAGCAATTGATCATCATGACCAAAAGACAGGTTTTCTGTCTCGACGACCAATTTGCCCGAGCGTTCGGTCGCGCCCAGCGACAGACGCGCTGAACCTTGTCGTTCCAGTCGAGCGGCTCGCTCGGCACGCAGGGCTTCAAGTCGTCTGACTCGCCCTTCGTTGCGGGTTCGACGAGCCTTGATCCCCTGCCTGATCCAGACTTCTTCCTGAGCCAGTTCCTTGTCGAAGCGTCGCTGTTGGGCCACCTCTTCTTCCAGCATGGCCGCCTTGCGCGTCAGGTAGCTTTGATAATTACCCGGGAAGGATGCGAGCTGGCCGCGGTCGAGCTCAATGATTCGTGTTGCCAGGGCATCAATGAATGCCCTGTCGTGAGTGATGAAGATGACGGTCCCGGTGTACTCCCGGACTGCCTTCTCCAACGCATCGATCGATTCGATGTCCAGATGGTTGGTCGGCTCATCCAGTAACAGTACATCCGGCTCGTTGACCATGGCTCGGCCCAGCATCGCGCGGCGGCGCATACCACCTGAGCAGTCGCACAAGCGTGCTTCGGGCGGCAGTTTCAGCTGACTGAGGGTTTTGTCGACCCGAGCCGATCCGTCCCACACCCCCTCGTTTTCCATCCGGGTTTGCAAACGCGAGAATCGGGCCATCTGCTGATCATTCGCAGTAGCCAGTGTCTGAGAACTCTGATGCCACTCAGTCAGTAGCTCGGCATGAGAACCCAGACCGCCGGCAACGACTTCGAACAGGGTCCGATCGTCATCGATCGGCACATCCTGGGCCAATTTGGCAATCTGTACCCCATCCTGCATGCGCAGATGGCCACTATCGAGAGCCTCTTCGCCACAGAGCACTCGAAACAAGGTTGATTTTCCGGTGCCATTGCGGCCGACCAGGCACAAGCGTTCGCGGCGTTCAACCGACAGATTGACCTGCTCGAGAAGGGGAATGTGGCCAAACGCCAGATAGGCGTCCTGCAACTGAATCAGTGACATGGTGACAATTCTCGCACGGGCATGGGGAAACGGGGCGCCATGATACGTCAATCCACGCATCAAGGTGAATGCTGTCGCATCAATCTGCCGCAATCCGTTCACATTGCTTCGACCGATGGACTCCAGGGTCGGCTAATGATCATGACAAGCCTCACACTCCGGCTCACATTGTCGCTCCAATCGACAGGAACTCCGCTTATGCAAACCATCGTGAATTTCAACTCAGTCGATGAGTTGCGTCAACGGTTGGTGGTCAATGATACGGTCATGAGAGGTCGTTCGGGCAATGGCATGTTGTTCGATGGCGATCATGGCGGATTCGGCGGTAATCTGTCGCTTCGCAACAACGACGGTTTTGCCTCGGTCAGACGGGCTTGGCCTGATCTGGCAGATGGTTCATTTGACACGCTGCATCTGCGCTTCATAGACGATGGCCTCCCCTGTCAACTCAGGTTTCGCACGTCTGGAAACCGGGATGGCGTGGCTTATGCCAAGGTGTTTGAAACAGAGGCAGGTCTGTGGCAAGAGCTGAGCTCGACTGCCGCTGACTTCACACCGGTCTTCAGAGGACGAGTGATCCGCAGAGCAGGGCCACTGAATCTCGATTCAGAGCGGCAGGCCGGCTTGATGCTGGCGGACAAGCAACCTGGGCCCTTCCAACTGACGCTGGACTATTTGAGCGTCTCGCTGTCCGAGTTTGGATCAGACTGAACCTTCCCCTCAGCTGTGGCTGTGGCCATGAACGCAGTCAGATCAGACCCGCTGGGACGCTGATAAGCGCGCAGTCCAAATTCGGACATGATCGCCAGGATGTGGTCGAACAGATCGGACTGGATGCGCTCGTAATCCGCCCAATCAATGGTTTCTGTAAAGCAGTAAATCTCGATCGGAATCCCTTCGGGCTGCGGCTGCAACTGCCGAACCAGCAAGGTCATGTTCTTGTGAATATCGGGATGATTCTTGAGGTAGTTGAAGATATAGGCTCTGAGCGTCCCCAGATTGGTCATGCGACGCAAATTGACCAGCTCATCAGTCGGCCGATCCAGATTCTGATTGTAGGCCTCCAGTTCCTGAAGCTTTTCGTCGATATAATCCTTGAGCAAGGCAAAACGCGAGAAACGCCTAACTTCATCGGCATTCAGAAAGCGTACCGATGTCATATCGATCATTAGCCCACGTTTGATCCGACGACCACCTGACTCCGACATGCCACGCCAGTTCTTGAATGAATCGGAGATGAATTTATGAGTCGGAATGGTGGTGATGGTCTTGTCCCAGTTCTGAACCCTGATGGTATGAAGCGCCACGTCAATGACATCACCATCGGCGTTGTACTTGGGCATTTCGATCCAGTCACCAACCCGAACCATGTCCAGGCTGGACAGTTGCACACTGGCAACCAGTGACAGAATAGTGTCCTTGAAGACCAGCAACAGGACCGCAGTAAGGGCACCGACACCACTGAGTAGAATCAGCGGCGACTTGTCGATCAACGCCGAGACCACCAGGATAACCCCGAGCAACCATACGACCAACTTGGCGACCTGAATATAGCCCTTGATCGGCTTGAGATGGGCACCCTCACGGCGTTCATACAGGCTATTGACCGCACTGAGCAGCGCGCTGATCGCCATGACGATCATCAGAGCCACCCAGGCCATTGCCACGTTTTGCAAGACCTCAACCGCCGAATCGGCAAGATCCGGAATCAGGGGGGCGACGAAATACACTGCCGCTGCAGGGATGACTCGAGTGATTCGTTCGATGACGTGATGCTGGACAATCACATCATCCCAGGTGGCTTTGGTCTTTTTGGCCAAGGCATGCGCCAGAACAATCAAACGTCGCTTGGCCACGATGTCAACCAGCCAGGCAAACAACACCAAAAGCAACAAGCCAGTGATCGGAGTCAACCAAGGATGCACGTCGTTCATTGCTTCGCGCGCTGTGTTCAGCCATTCCATCATGTCACAAACCCATCACTGTTCAGGCGACACAGTCTAGGTGAGCGGTGCGGGCAGCTCAAG
>QIKT01000085.1 GCA_003233095.1 Oceanospirillales bacterium
AGGGGCGGGGTATTTAGAAGAATTCGCTCGCTTCGCATTGCTTAGCGTTTATTCGCCGCAAGCGGCGGGGAATAAAACCCTCAGAGATTTAACCAACAAGATCGGGACATCTAGCCAAACTCGGGTTTTGTGCAGTAGATCACCTCAAGTCCGACAGGCTGCCAGGGAGCCTCTGGACAAGCCTTAAGCGAGTTGGGTTGAGAAGGGAAATGCGTCCGATCAAGGCGCATGAGCTGAATCATAGTGGTGCTATGGCTCGGCTTATGCAACGCAGAGGGGGCGTGTTTGACGCTCAAGACAACCGATCACGACTTGTTCAGAGGTTCCCTAGACAGGTCGGTGGCAAAGTCGCCGTTGATCACAAGGTTCGTCGTTTCTGCCCTGCCCGTACTGATCGTCAGGATAACCAATATCAATGACTGCCCCAGTGTCCAGCTCATAGTCAATGGTCGTGCGTTGGCGTGTCGTTAGTCTTGCCTGATCCGACCTCCTGATAGTTTTGCCAGACAGGCTATCCATGTATCCACCTGTGTCATCAAGACATACGCAGCGATGAGTAAAACCCTGCCAGACGCACCTGTGTCACTGAGACCACCCCGGGCCTTGTGGGTGAAAGGCCCCCAGCCGCTCTGCCGGCCTTCTTCATGACCCTGTTGATCTTCATGATCGTGCTCGGTTCGAAGTTCTTGCAAAGTCTGTTGATCGCCCTGCATGCCGTGCTGGTTCAGTACCTGATCGCACTGGCAATGGTCGTACTGGGTCTGGCAGCGGCCTGAACGGTTACAAGGCATCAGTAATGCTGTCTCGTTTGTCAGCCATTGGCTATGATGATGGGAACAACCCGCAGCCAGGAATCCCGGATGACCTCAAGCGATGCCCAAAGAAACACCCCTGGAAAGCGTCGGGTCACTGCCTCTGCGGCTAGCTTGAATTTCAAACACAGTTGCCAAGCCTATCGATCGCTCACTGCCACTGTAGTCGGTGTCAGCGGGCCCGGAGTGCGGCGTTTGTCACCCGGGTCGGCATGCAGGAGGAGCGTGTCGAGATCGTCGATACGCATCAAAGCCTTCGCTGGTATCGAGTCGCAGAGGGTGGTGATCGCGGCTTCTGTGAACACTGTGGCAATCCGGTGTTCTTCAGAGCCGATCAGTGGCCTGGCGAATTGCATCTCGCCCGCGCACTGTTCGTCGATCCAAGCGATCGTGAACCTCAGCTGCACGCCTACTATGACACCCATCTTGACTGGGCACAGTCAATGACAATCTGCCGAACACGCCTGGCTCGAGCCAATAATTATCACATGTTTCACCCTGCACAAGCTGCCCTGGAGTTCCGATGCGAATAGCCATCCTGCCATTGATCCTGAACCTGACAATGCTCATCTCTCTGTCTGCCTGCACTCATCAGGAACCCTCCACATCGCGGGCAAGCGACCCGGTCAGCACCGATCCGGCAATCGTCGATCCTGACTTCCCACCTGCCATGCGCGAGCTGTCCTTTGACAGTCACGGCAGCCGTCTTAATGGACTGATGTACATCGCCAATGGCCCAGGCCCCCACCCTTTGGTTATTCTGCTGCATGGCTATGCTGGCAATGAACGAAATCTGGACCTGGCCCAGGCCATGCGCCGTGCCGGTAACAACGTGCTGTATTTCAACTATCGCGGCAGCTGGGGCAGCGGTGGCGAATTTTCGGTCGAGCATGCCATTGAAGATGCGGCCAGAGCGATCGACCTGACAAGAGACCCCGAGTGGGCAACCGAGTATCGCTCCGACCCGCAGCGAGTGGCACTGGTCGGGCACAGCTTCGGGGGGTTCGTTGGAGCCATCACGACTGCCAATGATCCGACCCTGCCGTGCTTCGCCTTTCTGGCCGGTGCCAATCTCGGCCTGTATGGGAGGGCTGCGGCAGACGATGCACAGACCCGTGCCGGTCTGGCCATTGCCTTTGGCAGCGCCATGGACCCCAACGGAGGTCCGATTGATGGTGACCCTGTCCGCATGGTCAATGAGATGATCGACAACGCCGAGTCTTATGCACTCACCGCCAGAGCCCCTGCACTGGCGACCCGTCCACTGCTGATGATCGCCGGTTCCCGTGATCAAGTGCTGGCGAAGGACATCCACCATGACCCATTGGTCAGTGCACTGAAGGCTGCCGGCGCCCAGCGACTGACCGAAACCATCATCGATGATGATCATTCCTTCTCGGCAAGCCGTGTTGCCTTGGCCCGCACAGTCATCAACTGGCATCGCTCAGAATGTGGCTCGTCAGACTCTGCTCAACTCTGAAACACAGAAAAACTTGATCCAGCTGAGCAGTCGGAAGTCGTTGCCACTGCGTCTGACAACGACGCACCATGCGACCGGTCAGAGCGCTCAAGGGTGTCCGAAATGAACGGATGAAATTGACACAACAATCGGCTATCGTCTGCGCAGGGTCCAGCAAGGCCCCATTCATCCCAGAGGACGATACCCATGAAACTGATCGGAATGCTCGACTCCCCGTTTGTTCGCCGCAGCGCCATCTCCATGGATTGCCTGGGGTTGTCTTTCGACTATCAGCAAATTTCGGTATTGCGCCAGTACAAGCAGTTCAGTGCCATCAACCCGGTCGTCAAGGCACCGAGCCTGATCTGTGACGACGGCGAGGTCCTGATGGAGTCCACCCTGATCATCGACTTTGCACAGCGCATCAGCACCTCTGGCCGCGACCTGATGCCGCAGACTGGTCCTGCCCTGCAAACCGCCTTCCGCCGGATTGGCCTGGCACTGATCGCGTGTGAAAAGACCGCTCAGGGATTCTACGAACGAGACCTGCGACCCGAAGCCTCGCAGTATCAGCCGTGGGCCCAAAGAGTCCAGTCTCAACTGATTGAAGCCATGACTGCCTTGAACAACGAAACCCGAATCGATCCAGACACCCTGACCGACGAGACCGTGACCCAACGCGAGATCACTACCGCCGTCACCTGGACTTTCTGCAGCAGCATCTTTCCCGAGTTATTGACTGCCGAGCGGTTCAGCACACTCGCCGAGTTTGCCGATCAAGCAGAGCAGTTGGATGTGTTCAAGCGCTACGCGCCGGATTGATGCCGATCCAAGCAATGACCAGCCTTGCGAAGACCGAAGACAGTGCGGGCTTCAAGCAAACGCCTTTGCGTTTGATCACTCCACGTACCTAGGCAACCGCTTGATCCAGTCCGTCGCCGTGGCGAATGTCTCCGGCATGTTGTTATGCCCCAATCCAGAAAACAGAACGTACTGGTATCGGTGACCGGCCTCGATCTACTCATTCAGCCGTTCAATCGACAGATCGACCGGGACGCTGCCATCATTCGCGCCGAAGATCCACAGACCGGGAATGTCCAGCTTCGCCAGGCTGTCACTCGGGTCCGAATCCTTGCCCAGAAAATCTGGCCAGATGTACTTCTGCCGGAAGCCTCTGAACAAGTCGTGATCGGCTGTCTTGAGCGTGAAATACGCCCGCTCGGCGTTGCACTTCCCTTCTCAATCCAACTCGCTTAAGGCTTGTTCAGAGCTTCCCTGGCCCGAATCGATGGAATTCGCGGGCATGGGTGCTGGCCCTTGTTACACGATTTTGATTGTCACCAAAGCCGTTTCTTCACCATGAGACTTAGCCCTTTCGGAGCGACAGTCAGAACCGCCCATTTCAAATTCCCGACAAATCAATGGGCGTTTGTCATAAATGCTACAGAGCATAGTGGATCGATCCAATGCCGCACACCATCCGTCGTCCAAACGAGCCATAGTCATCCCGCCCCATCTGTCCGTTTGAATGTACTGTTCAGGCACACCAGTATCTGTAAACAGCATGACCTCCAAGCGGCAACAATTTGCCTCGCAGGTTGAGCATGTCAGGTCATCGTCAGGCAAGCGCATCACTTAAATTCTCATTTCCAATAATTCACCAGATTTATACAGCACTTTGATTTGATGATTTTAACATAACGCATAAATATGCGATGCGAATGCCGTCCGCCATGATCGATTTGTTATGCCGCGAGAGAATCATGCGGTGAGCCAAATGAAGCCCTCGTCCTCATCACGAATTGTTGCCGCATAAACATGCATGCTTGACGGTACATTATGTACGCTTTAACAGTAAGCGCCTTGGAATCCACACTCTTTTCAAAATAGCGTAATCCTCTATTCTCCTGACATTGTAGATGATCAGGAGTATCCAATGGCAAGACGCACACCCGAGCAGTGGCGGGATTTGTTCCGGTCCCAGGCAAAAAGCGGCCTATCAGCAACGCAGTTCTGCCGTGAACTCGGCATCAACCCGAACTATTTCTTCCAGCGCAAAGGTAAGTTGGGCCAGCAACGAGAAGCGTTGAAGGAAAAGCCCGCTGGCTTTGTTGAACTGAAACCACCAGTGCTTGTTGGCAGTGATGTCCAGTTGTATTTTGGTCAGGTGTCATTGACGCTGCCAGCCAATGCCTCGCCTGGCTGGATCGCCACTTTGATACGGGAGCTGGCCGGTGCGACTGTTTAGCGACCTGCCACCGGTTTATTTGTACCGGGATGTGGTGGATTTTCGAAAGCAGATTGATGGCCTGGCCTTGATCGTGGAGCACGAGATGGGTCTGTCGCCCTTTGACGATGCCTTGTACGTATTTTGCAATCGGCGCCGGGACAAGCTCAAGTTGATCTATTGGGACACCAGTGGATTCTGCCTGTGGTACAAGCGCCTGGAAAAGGCCAGGTTTGTTTGGCCCCGGAAACTGGACGAGCCGGTGATTCAATGGAACGAACGGCAATTCAACTGGTTGCTCGAGGGCTTTGACGTGGCTAGAATGAAGCCCCATGAACGCTTGATTTATAGTGACTCAAGCCTTTGAATTTGTTATACTTCCACTCATGGTTTTGCGATCAAAAATAGACGATTCCAACGACGGATTGAACACCCCTGAGGTGGCTGTTTTACGTCAGAAACTGCTCAACAAACAAACGCTCATTGAGCAACAATCAGCCCGTATTGAAATACGCGATCAACGTATCCGCCAACTCGAAGAACTGATCCGAAGCTTCAAGCAACAGCGCTTTGGCGCTTCAAGTGAAAAGCTTTCACCGGACCAGCTGGGATTGTTTAACGAAGCCGAAGAACAGTTCGAGGAGCCAGCCCCGACCGACACTGAGGTCAAACCCCATACCCGTCGCTCACGCGGTCGCCCGGCCTTGCCGGAGGATCTGCCGCGCGAAGAGGTCATTTATGATCTGGATGAAGCCGACAAGGTCTGCCCCCGCGATGGCGCGGCCTTGAAGCTGATCGGTGAGGAAACCTCCGAGCAACTGGAAATCATCCCGGCCACGGTCAAGGTCATTCGCCATATCCGGTTGAAATATGGTGATCAGCATGTGGCAACGGCCACCAAGCCCAAACAACCCCTGGGCAAGAGTATTGCCGGCCCGGGCTTGTTGGCTTATATCGCCACATCCAAGTATCAGGATGCCTTGCCGCTGTATCGACAAAACAAGATCTTCGAGCGCCTGGGGGTCAATCTGGACCGGACCACGTTGGCGAATTGGATGATCCGCTGCGGCGAACTGGTCCAACCGCTGATCAACTTGATGACCGAGCGAATCCTGGAAGAACCCTGGGTCCATATGGACGAGACCCCGGTGCAAGTATTGAAGGAACCGGGTAAGACGGCGCAATCGAAAAGCTACATGTGGGTGCTGGGCGGTGGATCGCCCGGGCAGCGCTCTGTGGTGTTCCGTTATGACCCCGGTCGCTCAGGGGC
>QIKT01000086.1 GCA_003233095.1 Oceanospirillales bacterium
GGACCCGTGATCCAACAGGCCTATGAGCGTGCAATCAAAAAGGGCACACGACTACAGGATGTACTCGCCATTATTGCCGAGTTTCGCCAGAGCAATCAGGAGACGGCGATTGTACTGATGGGGTATCTGAATCCGATCGAACGGATGGGCGCTGACGCGTTTGTCGAGGCGGCTGCAAAGGCCGGGATTGACTCGGTTCTGCTGGTGGATTTGCCTCCAGATGAAGGGGATGCGCTTCGTCAGGCCCTGCTGTCTCGCCATATCTACCAGATCTTCCTGATCGCTCCGACCAGTAACGAAGGCCGACTCAAGCTGATTGCCTCGCAGGCAAGAGGGTTTCTGTATTACGTTGCGATCAAGGGCGTGACCGGTGCGGCCTTGATGGGCGAAGATCAGATTCGCCAGCATCTGGACAAGGTTCGTAAGCACACAGGGCTTCCGATTGCCATCGGATTTGGCATCAAGAGCGCCGAAGATGCTAAGCGTATGGCCGGCATGGGCGATGCGGTCGTGATCGGCAGTGCATTGATCGAAGCCATGACAGCGGCCGATAATGCTGGCGGTGATGTCGTCGAAGCATCGGGTCGCTTTCTTGCGCCAGTCCGGCAGGTGCTGGATAATTGAACATTGATCTGCCCGATGGCAGCAACCGTTGTCATAGGTGACTTCGGAATTTCCATTAAAAACAACTGACAGGATGATCATGTCATGAGCTGGTTGCAAAAACTGATGCCATCACGAATTCGAACAGAAGGCGGTGGCAAGAAGAACGTTCCCGAAGGGATCTGGGTCAAATGCAACCAGTGCCAGTCGGTTCTGTACAAGCCTGAACTGGAACGCAATCTCGAAGTCTGTCCGAAATGCAATCACCACATGCCGATTCGTGCCCGAGACCGTTTGACGCGTTTTCTGGACGTGGAATCTACCGAAGAACTCAACCCTGGAATGACGTCGGTCGATGTGCTGAAATTCAAGGACAGCAAAAGCTACAAGTCACGATTGTCCCAGGCCCAGAAAGCCACGGGTGAAAAAGATGCACTGATCACGATGACCGGGACACTGGAAGGCAAGCCGGTTGTGGCCTGTGCCTTCGAGTTTCGCTTCATGGGTGGTTCGATGGGGGCGGTGGTCGGTGAAAAGTTTACCCGAGCGGCTCATCATGCGCTGACACATCATATCCCACTGATCTGTTTTTCAGCCACCGGTGGAGCGCGCATGCAGGAAGCTCTGCTGTCGTTGATGCAAATGGCAAAGACCAGTGCTGCTCTGGCCAAGATGGCCGAGCAAGGCATTCCATATATCTCAGTCCTGACCCATCCAACCACGGGCGGTGTGTCAGCATCTCTGGGGATGTTGGGCGATATCAATATCGGAGAACCCAAGGCTCTGATCGGATTTGCCGGGCCTCGTGTGATTAAACAGATCGTCCGCGAGACTTTGCCAGAAGGGTTTCAAACCAGTGAGTTTCTGCTTGAGCACGGGGCGATCGACATGATACTCGACCGTCGTGAGATGCGCTCTCGTCTTGCTGCATTGCTCTGTATTCTGAGCAACACGCCAAGACAGTCTCGACTGGAAGCGAATTCGGAGGAGTGTACAGAACTACCCGAGGCCACTGTGCAGGTGACGGTCGATGCTGTGGCTTCAGAACACACAGGTCCCACAATTCCCGATGCAGTCGGGCCCAGGTCCGCCGAAGGCAGTGCCTCGTCTGACGGCACTGCAATTGGCCCCGACAAGCCCTGAGCGGGCGCTGTGAACCGTCAATCGGATTGACGCGGCAATGCAGCCTTGACCTCACATTCCCTCGATCTTGATCAGTGGCTTGATCGGATTGCTCAGTGGCATCCATCAGAAATCGAATTGGGTCTGGATCGCCTGAGGGAGGTTCATCTGGCGATGGGTTCGCCGAGCCCCGCACCCAGGGTCATCACCGTTGCCGGTACCAACGGCAAGGGCTCGACGGTGGCGTGGCTGGAACAATTTGCCTCTGCAATGGGAATCAGGCATGGCAGTTTCACCTCGCCCCATCTGGATCATTTTTCAGAACGAATACGTCTGCAAGGCCAGGCGGTTGATGAGGCGTTGCTGGTTCGAGCCTTCGAGGCTATTGATGCGGCTCATGGGGAGACACCACTGACGTATTTTGAGTGTGCCACACTGGCGGCACTGTGGATCATGGCACGCAGCGACCTGCAACTGGCGATTCTCGAAGTGGGTCTGGGCGGCCGGCTTGATGCGGTTAATCTGATCGACGCCGATGTCGCCATCGTGACCTCGATTGCGCTCGATCACACCGAATGGCTGGGTGACAACCGTGAAAGTATTGGGCGTGAGAAAGCCGGCGTGTTTCGCTCCGATCAGACCGCCATCTATGCCGGGGAAAACCCACCTCAATCAATTATCGATGTCGCTCGGAATCTGGGCACCACGCTCTTGCTGGCCGAGCGGGACTACCAGTTCTCAGCCGATGGGGACAATCAATGGGCCTGGTCCCATGAGAACATCCGGATCGCACCGCTGCCAAGTCCGGGGCAGGCGACTGCGATTCAGACTCGGAATGCGGCCGCTGCACTGATGGGGCTACATGCGGCAGGTTGGTCAGATGGCTTCGATGCTGAGCAACTGGGGGCGGTGATTGCGAGCGTGCGTCATCCTGGTCGATTCGAACAGATAGAGAATAATCCTGCTGTCATCGTCGATGTGTCGCACAATCCTGCCGCTGCTGAGGTACTCGCCAACAGTATTGCTCAGTGGAAAGCCGAGGCATCCGTTCAATCGTCGACTTTGCCTCAGGTTCACCTGATTCTGGCGACCCTGGCAGACAAGGACGCTGGTGGCATGATTGATGCTCTCTCAGTGGTGGTGGACTTCTGGTATCTGAGCGAGCATCCTCGACAGGCTACAGGGGCACGCTGGCAATCTGCTGAATGGCTGGTGGAATTGGTCAGAAACCGCCTGGGCCGTCCTCATCTGACCGCAGTGCACACGCTTGATGCTGCCCTTCAACTAGCCAGAGGTCATGCGAAGCCGGGCGACCTTGTGGTCTGTTGCGGGTCATTCCTGACGGCCTCCTTGTGTCGAGCAGCTCTGAAATCATCGGATTGAGTGCCCCGGAATTGGCACAAGAGTCCTATCGTCTGTCAAATGGCATCTGCTATAATCGCCCGGTTTACAATCGGGCCTGAACCATGGACAGATCCTTGAAGCAACGCCTGACCGGCGCATCGGTGCTGATCATACTGGGTGTGATTTTCATCCCAATGCTGCTCGATGGGCCGCCCACAGACGGTTATCAGGAAATTGACGTCCCGATTCCGGATCCGCTGGATCGTGAATTCGAGACACGGTTGCTCCCGGTCAATCAGTCTGCTGATGAACGCGCCGATGCGACAGCAGACGCATCTCGACGATCGGCAACACCGCAGGCAGATCTGGGTGATGTGGTAGAAACCCGCCTGATTCCGATGAGTCCTGATCGATCAGCAGGCAGTAATCAGCCTGCTCCAACCAGTGATTCATCCCGATCTTCTCCACTTGCAAGCACAAACACAGACACTGATCCGGTCATCGATTCGACTCCGCTACCCGTTCGAACCTCAACGGCGCCTTCCTCAACCACCGATGCAGCGATTGTTTCAACAGTCGTGCCTGGCCTGGATCGCAATGGTAACTGGATATTGCAGGCCGGCACCTTTGGCTCCCAAGCCAATGCCACTGGTCTGGCCGAACGGCTGTCTGCTCTTGGCTGGGCTGGCACAGTCACGCCCATATCACGAAATGGTGGCACGCTGTATCAGGTGGCTGCGGGTCGCTTTGGCTCCGACCAGGCCGCCGATCGCGCTGCAACACAATTTGCTTCTCAGTTTCAGGATCTCAAGGCGGTTGTTCGTCGACTTGATATAGCAGCGCCTGCCGAGACTGCTCCTCCAGTCATCGCAACGACGCCGCGGCCCACCTCTGATTCATCAGCTTTGAGCAGTTGGATGATTCAGGTCGCCAGTTTTGGCGATGAAGCCAATGCCATCACGCTGCGTGATCAACTTCGTTCGGCAGGCTATGTCGCGCATGTGAACCACAGCGGTGCAAGTGCTCCCTATCGCGTGCGGGTCGGCCCGCTGGTCAACCGAAGCGATGCCGAGGCCACTCGAGATCGAATCGAATCTGCATTTGATTTGAAAGGTATTCTGGTGAGTCATCCGTGAACTGGGCTGATTTCACACTGATTGCCATCGTTCTCATTTCGGTGGTCATCAGTCTGTTCAGAGGCTTTGCTCGGGAATTCATGGCACTGGCGATTTGGGTGGCCGCATTCTGGGTAGCCGTTCACTTCTCGGATCGAGTCGATACCCTGCTGGTCGATCAGATCAGTCTTGCCTCGGCACGTCTTGCCGCAGCGTATGTTTTGCTGTTCGTCATTACACTGCTGGCTGGCGGTATTCTCAGCTTTCTGATCGGCAAGTTGGTTGATGGAACCGGCCTGACCGGCACTGACCGGATGCTGGGCATGGTGTTTGGAGTGTGCCGGGCGCTGGTTCTGATGACGGCCTTGATCCTGTTCCTGAAGTTGACGCCGTTGACTCGTGACGACTGGTGGGATGAGTCGGTGCTACTGCCCCGATTTGAAAGGCTGGCAGACTGGTCGGTGCAGTATTTTCCTGATCGGCTGCAATCGCTGTTCAGAGATGGTGGTCTTGAGGCAGACACAGATTCGAAGGTCTCGGCTGAAGGCGAGTCATCCAGTCGTTTTCGCCTGAGTGACTTTCTGGATGCGGATCTGCCCGATGAGACCGAACTGTCCGATTCACCCACCAACAGCGATACCGAACCGAACCTCGGTTTAGACGCAAAACGTGACGGGTCAGGTAATGATCAGCCTGACCCTGCGTTACCAGAGGGTTAGAGCATGTGCGGAATCATTGGCATTGTGGGCAAATATCCAGTCGCCTCGTATATTTACGAAGGTCTGACTGTGATGCAGCATCGTGGTCAGGATGCCACTGGAATCGCCACGGTCGAGAACCGGCGCATGTTTTTGCACAAGGCCAATGGTTTGGTCAGGGATGTCTATCAGCTCAAGCAGATGTCATATCTGCAAGGCAACGCCGGAATTGGCCATGTCCGCTATCCGACCGCAGGCTGTGACTCAGATGAAGAAGCACAGCCGTTTTATGTCAACTCTCCGTACGGAATTGCACTGGCTCACAATGGCAATCTGACCAATGCTCATCAGCTCAAGCGAGAGTTGTTCATATCAGATCGGCGCCACATCAATACCGATTCGGATTCAGAAGTCCTCCTCAACGTGCTGGCGCATGAGTTACAGGTTCATGGTGAGTTGAAGGTCGCACCACAACACCTGATTCAGGCC
>QIKT01000207.1 GCA_003233095.1 Oceanospirillales bacterium
CATCTTGATCGACCAAAGCTCTTGAATTAGATCGCGAATAGCCGGCCCACTCCACAAAGCAAATGGGAGTTGCATCTGTTCCGGGCTCTTAGCCACAATGATCTCTTTGAGTTTGCGTTCTTGCGCCACGCTGAGCTTACGACCGTCGCCAATTCGACGCCCCCGCTTTCCAATCTGTAAAGCCTCCAGACCACCCTTTTCATACCGTCTAATCCAGTCACCCACCGTCGCATAGTGAACGTCGATGACCCGAGCGATCTCATACCGGCTCATTCCATCGGCGAACAACCGAATGGTCTGTTCCCGATTGTGTTGTTGCACTTCGGTGCTGCGTTTTCTGGCATCAGTTCTAATCATGCTCTCGATTATAGCATCTTGTGTATTTGAATACTAGGTTAATACCCTCGGGGAACAGCCGATATAGCGACGCTACACAATACATTTCTATTGTGGACTCACCGAAAAGAACGCCCCTCCCTCTCCATCCTCAGCAAACCCAATCCCGTAGTTCCGAGTCGCCCCACACCCAGTAACGATCCAGATTTCAGTCCAGGTCATCTCCCCGGCGTTGCCCGAGGGCTGACCAGAAACGTCGACGAAGATATCATCGAGATGATCACAGTCGTCAGTCAGCTGGTGTTTGCGAATGAGTATCAGGGTATCGGCAGTCAGGGATTCGTTGGCCAGTGAGTTTTCGAATAACACTGGCAAAGCCTTGACGGGCGGCGTCAGATCAACGACCGGCTCCTCGGCAGGCGGGCTCTCGCTGGCGCAGGCAGCCAGCGCGATGAACAGGCTAAAGGTCAACGTCAGGAATCGTGTGGTGAGATGGATCATGCTAGTGAGCCTCTGAACAAGTCTTAAGCGAGTTGGATTGAGATGGGAAATGCGTCCGATCGAGGCGCATGAGCTGAGTCTTAGTGGTGCTATGGTTTAGGGAGCCCCTGAATAAGTCTGGACGGATTGGGTTGAGATGGCAAATACGTCCGATCAAGGCGCATGAGCTGAGTCATCGTGGTGCTATGGCTCGGTTCATGCAACGCAGAGGGGGCGTGTTTGACGCTCAAGACAACCGGTCATGACTTGTTCAGAGGTTCCTTAGCTGTACATGAGGATTCCGAGCACCGTGCAACGCCGCAACCGGACCGCGCAGTAGGTTTCTAGAGGTTTCCCTTGGTGTACAGCACCCCGGGCACACATGATTACAGAATGTTCTCCCGATGGCCGCTGGGCTTCCAGGAGGGAGAGATGACGTTGGGCATGGTCGATCGGTTGAGCATCTTGGCCGGACACAGCGCGAATTCGCCGTAGCGGTGGTTGATGTCATCCATGACGTGGTTGGCCTTGGCGCGTGGTGGTTCTTGCCAGCCAAACAGCTCGCCCTGGTCCTGCTTGGACACCAGCTTGACTGCAGTGACCTGCACCTGCCAGATGCCCTCGCCCTGCCACTCCTCGTCAAGCATGCGCTGGCAATAGGTCATGAAGGTGTGACCGTCCTGGCTGGGTAACAGTCGATACTTGGCGCCGACCCAACCGCCCACAGCGCGCACGCCGACCGACAGCACGGTGGTCTGTAGATTGTACTGGCGCATCCAGGCGGCGACCTTCTCGCACATGTGCAGCAGGTAAATCTCCAGGGTCTCGCGGTCCTTCGTTTCCGGCGGGACCACCTTGCCGCGACCACAAGATTTGGGTGGGTCGACGTGGGTGATGATTGTTGACGGATCGCGGCCCTGGCAGGCCAGCCACATGCGTCGGCCGATATTGCCCCAGCGCTGGCCGAGGACGCTGATCGGCAACTGGCCCATCTGCCCGCAAGTGATCACGCCGCGTGCGGCCAGATAGTCGCCCATGCCGCGAGCAATACCGCAGATATCAGTCACCGGAGCTTCGGACAGCGCCTCGGCGGCCTCGTCCGGTGGGATGATGGTCATACCGTTGGGTTTGTTCTGCTTGGCAGCGTACTTCGAGGTGGTCTTGTCGCCACTCATGCCCACCGAGCACAGCAGGCCGGAAGACTCGTACACCGACTGCTTGACCTTGCGGGCGATCAGCGTGGGGTGGCCCCACAGTCGCTGACAATGGGTGACGTCGAGAAAAGCCTCGTCGACCGAGAAGATTTCGATGTCCGGGGTGATGTCACCCAATGCCGCCATGATCGACGAGGAGACTGCCGCATAGCGTTCAGGCCGAGCCGGACATTGCACGAATCCAGGTGCGATGCGTTGTGCTTCCTTCAACCGCATGCCAGTCTTGATGCCCAGCCGTCGGGCCTCATAGCTGCAGGTGATCACGCAGCTGCCGCGCTTGCCGTTGGTCACACCGATGGGGCGGCCGCGCAGCTCGGGAAAGTCCAGCTGCTCGATCGAGGCGAAGAAGGCATTCATGTCGACCAGGCAGATGGCGCGCTCCCAGGGGCGATGGCGACGGTGCATCAGACGTACCTCCGGAACGAGGCTTTCAGCACGCCCTGGATAGTGACGCGGCGGGCCTGATAGATCATTGGCGAGATGGTGCGGTTCTCAGCCTTCAGTTCGACCATGCCATCCGAACGTTTGAAGAAACGCTTCAGTGTGGCCTCTTCCTGGTCGATCAGTGCACAGACGATCTCGCCATTCTCGGCCCGCTGCTGGCGCTTGATGATGACCGAATCACCGTCGAGAATGCCGGCGTCGACCATGCTGTCGCCCTGGACCATCAACACGAAACGATCCTGCCCGAGCAGCGCGTCGGCCAAGTCGATGTGCTGCTGGTCCTCGATCGCTTCGATCGGCTGGCCGGCAGCAATCCGGCCGAGCAGCGGCAGTTCGGTCACCTTCAACTCGGGCAAGGTCAGATTCCGCCAGCCCGATTCGTCGGCACGCCGCAGCAAGCCCTCGTCCAGCAACTGACCGATATAGCGATGCACAGTGCCGACCGACTTTATCCCGCAATGCCGACCGATCTCCGACAGTGTCGGGCTCTGCTCGTGCTCGTAGATATAGCCGGTGACAAAGTCGAGTATGCGCTGGCCGGTTTCTGTAGGCATGGTCGGTCCTGTGATGGTCTGTTGGATGGCGAATCAGCGCCGGATCCGTTCTGTCGGCAGTCAGCAATCCTGCGGCTGAGGTGCCTCGGGGTGTCCGTCCATGGAAGTTCGTACGAGTAGCCTGGCAAGATGAACGGTCGTCGGGCAGCGAATTTGGCGTGCCTGACGGCCTTGCCAATGTTCTCTAAAAGTTCTCTATGATAGAGAACTTTTAGAGTAAATTTCAAGCCATTTTGTGAGTGGTTGTTTTTACTGGGGTTTCAGTGGTTGGGGCGTGGGTCTCGCTTGGTGCCGATGGGTCATCTCTGTTTTTTTCTGGTTCAGGTTTCGCCTGATGACGAGTCACTTTTCTTTGCCCCCCCTTCGCGGCATAACCAAAATAAGTTGACCCCTGTTGACTTGCCTGAAAGTGGGGTGAGCTCCTTCCTTCTTTGATGAAAGGTTGGGATGGATGATCGCGCAGCAAATAAACCAGGACCCACAATCACGTCATCCCAGCGCACTCTGGGATCTTGTCTGCCTGACCACATGGCAGATCAACTGCAGATTCCAGCGTGCGCTGGGATGACGAGCGGGTATTGGGTATCTGCTGTTCCCCGAGCACAGTCGAGGGGTCTCCAGGGGTAGTTCGGTCACTGAGTACTGGCAGTACTCAAACAGTTGATCGAGCTTAGAGATTCCTCTACGTGGCTCGGAAAACAGGACCAGATTGTTTCAGGCAGAATCCCTCAGTCGGATCAGGGAGTGACTGATGACACATCGCCGAACGTCTACGATGCGCTAAGATTCGTGCACTCTTATCAATGCTGGGGGGACCACCGTGAAACGATGGATGATTACAGGCACGCTGCTGCTGTTGGCGATTGCCTGCATGTTCACGGGGCTGGCGCAGGGCGCGCGAATCCTGATTGCGCTGGGCGTGCTGTTCGAATGCATTTTCTGGTTCCGGGTGCTGGGCCGACGACACAAACCGACCTCATCCTCCGACACGACGTCCTGATCTGTCTGCCGCCTGAATTTTCTTTTGTTGTTATGGGTCAGGTTTCGCCTGATGGCGAGTGTCTTTTCTTTGTCCGTACAAACAAAAGTAACCAAAAGAAATGCGCGGTACAGTTCACAATCATCGGTAACACAATAGTTCAAATGCATAGGGGGAACCTCTGGTGTCTCGCTTCAGAATCCAGTAGCGTGCCATTCAGATCACACTGACCACTTTCATGACCCACAAAATATTCTGCACGGTCCTGCATACCCTCAACAGCCCCGAGAATGTCGGGATGATTGTCCGCAGTCATGTCGCCCATGGCGGTGAGGCGCTGGTGTTTACCGGTCAACAGCTACCCTGGGCGTTCAGGAAACGCAGTGAAGCGTTCTCGCGCAAGCTCGAGAAACAAGTCCGTATCGTCCATATTGCTGATCCCGACGAAGCCATCGGCAGTCTGCGTGAACAGGGCTATACGATCGTCGCGATAGAGATTGCCGAACAGGCCACGCCCATCGACGCGTTCGACTTCCCCGACAAAACAGCGCTGGTGCTGGGCAATGAGGGCGAAGGTCTGCCTGAATCCTTTCTGGCCCAGGCCGATCACATCGTGACTATTCCACAATATGGCAAGGTCGCCAGCCTGAACGTCGCGGTCTCGGCATCGATTGCCATGTTTGAGCTGATGCGCGGCAGCCGACCTGGGGCGATTTCAGGGGATGAGTACGTTTGATCTCTGAGGGTTCTATTCCCCGCCGCTTGCGGCGAATAAACGCTAAGCCATGCGAAGCGAGCGAATTCTTCTAAATACCCCGCCCCTTGGGGCGGGGATGTTTATTTGCGAAGCGATTGAGTTTTCTTGTGTGTTCTGGTTTCGTCTTGATGACAGCTCATTATTCCATTGTTGTTTGAACTCAGGTTTCGCCAGTTGGCGAGTCGATTTTCTTTGCCTCCCCTTCGCGGCGTAACCAAAATAAATGGACCCCGGCTGACTTGCCAGAGCAGTGCTACGCACTGCTCTGGAGACCTCGTGCCCGAATCCAAACGGGGCGCTCCGCAACTCGGCCTTTGGCCTCAGACAGGTGCTCGCTGTTTCCTCGTTTGAATATCGTCATCATCACAACCCGCAGCTGATGCAGCACTACAACTTCAACATCAGCAACCCGATCGGTGACTGGCTGTTCGGCACCCGCTACCGAAGCGACTGATCACTCGAACCCATCATTGAACACCACGCTCAGGCTGACGATCCATATCTCATTCTGCTGGAACAGGGTCTGCTCGTTTTTCACATACACCACCTCATCCGGATCGACCGGGCTGGGCCGTGTGAAAAGAATCTCCT
>QIKT01000090.1 GCA_003233095.1 Oceanospirillales bacterium
CTCGAACCGCTCGCTACGGTTACTAGAGGTTCCCCTTACTATCCTTGCCTTGCGAATAACCGCCGGTCCAATCGCAAGCCGAGAGTGGCCGAAATAATCGAAGGTCAAGAGGTGCTGCATCATGTGTTGACGCTGTGTCGAGGGGCCTTGCGGGTTGCAGTTGGACGGAGCGCGGAGTAGTCCATGATGCAGTTGGAACTGGCTGCGGACCGCTGGTCAGCGGTTCGACATCCTTCCTATGGTGGTCTGACTCAATTCCGTCAGGAAATGACTGATGTGCTGACCGAGTGGCCACAGCACAGCCGTGCAGATTGAACCGATGAGGCTCTGCTCGCTTGCCGTGCGGAGCCTCATCGCTGTGTATCAGAATTCGAAGCGCATTCCACCATTGATGGTCCATCTATCGAAACGAGATAGTCCCACCAGGTTTCGATAATTGATGTACGCCTGCTTGCCATCAGACATCACCCAGATGAGTCCGACGCCAATCGAACCATAATTGACATCCGGCTCATCCGAATCGATGAAGAAGGTTGAATTGCCCACTGCACCGATGATGCGAGAATTGACATCAAAGTTGTCGTTCTGAGTTTCATGATGATAAGCCACGCTGAATTGCGGGGTCAGGACACCATTGGCCAGACTGATCACCCGTGACGCACTGAACGAGGCGGTCAGCAGCAGAGATTCGACGTCCTGCTCCTGATAGGTCAGAGCCAGATCAGTGCCGGCTTCCACAAAGCCATCAATGGTGCCGTCGGTTACCGTGACGGTCCCGCTGGGGGTGAAATTCCATGCGCCCTGATTGATGTTCAGGCCAAACGAAAGGGCTGCAGAGAGCTGATCTGCTTCGGTATCACCGACCGCAATGTCATCGACGGTCAGTCCGCCAAGGGTGAAACTGATGGGCCTGAACTGAGTGAAGTCGAATGACGAATAACTCAGTCGACCGTCGATGTAAAAGCGCTCGGTTGGGTAGAAGCTGGCAAAGGTATGCAGAGTCAGACCATCGGTTTCCAGCGCGCCGCCATCATTGTAGTCCGACTCGAAGTCGGCATAGCCGATTGCGACTCCAAACACCGACTGCGAGCTTGGGCGGTAATCGAATCCGGCGGTCAAACCATAGGTGTCAAATTCAAAACCAAGCTCACGGGTTGAAGCGTCCTTCTCGCCGGCCGAGATGGTGCCATTGACGAAAAAGCCCCAGGGGCGAATCAGGTTGCTTGATCCAATCGCTGACTCGTCCTCATCAACCTGCATGAAAGAGACCGGCAATGTATTGTCGCCAAAGCGAAGATTGAGGCCATTCATGCTGAATCCGCCGGCAGACCCACCACGGTTTTCTGCAAAGCGGGCGTTGATGTTGGCAAATTGCACCGCCGATGCTTCAGTCATGGAGGTGTGTTGCGTCACGGTCTGTCGACCAATAACTGACACGATCGCATTGGCAAGTTCACCGGTTCTGCCATCATCGAGAGCATCATCGATTTCGCCGCACAACTGACTGACTTGAGCAATCGGATTGCCGCACAGGGCCGCGATGGCATCAAGGTTGTCGGTGACCCCGGGGTCATCACTGTTGCCCAGCGCATCATTCAGTCGCTCACTGAAACTGTTTTCGTCGGAAGTCACACTGATTCGGGTGCTTTCGTCATCGACATTATCCGCAGGGTCGTTGTCCGGTGTCATGGCTGAGACCTGTGCCTGAGCGAATACGCTTCCGGCATCCGCAGGTGCAGTGACCGACGCGACGAGTGAGGCACTGGCTCCAGGCACCAGAGACGTATTCAGGCGGCAGTTGATCAGGGGCAGGGCGGTGGAACAGGTCCATCCAGCAGCACTGACGCTGTCAATGCTGCTGACGGAACCCAGATCCAGAGTCAGCATGATCTGCTCGGCGACTGCTGGACCGCCATTGCTGACCGTTGCCTGATAGCCGAAGCTACGATTGATTCGAACCGGATCAGCTGAGTCGACCAGTTGCACCGAAAGGTTGGCTGGGTCAGCGGCCGCAAGGATCATGGTGCTGGCGCTGTCATTGTTGTTATCCGGCTGTGGGTCGGGCACTTGTGAGGTGACCGATGCGTTATTGCTCACCGTGCCGGACTGTGCCTGGACGACTGCCATAAGGGTCAGGCTTGCCACCTGATCAATCATCAGAGGGTTCATCAGTTCACAATCGACCATGTTGGAGGTCGTCAGACAGCTCCATCCAGGCGCGTCGATACCATTGAGAATCAGTCCATCGGGTAGTGAGTCGATAATCCGAACGCCCGACGCAGTAGATGGCCCGGTATTGCTGGCAGACAGTACATAGGTCAAGGTATCCATTGTGGAGGCCGTCTCCTGATCAACGCTCTTGCTCAGGACTATGTCGGCACTCGCTTCGCTCTGTCCAACCATGATGGTGACGTTAGCGACATTGTTCGAGGAATCAGGGTCAGGGGTGATGGCATCAACCTGTGCCTGATTGGTAAAGCTGCCCTCATCCAGTGGTGCAGTGACAGAGAAGCTCAGGCTGGTGGACGCTCCGATATCCAGAGTCTCACTGAAATCACAGAGAATCTGATTGCCACTCTGAGTACAGATCCAGCCCATACCCGCTGCACTGACAAAATCGATACCCAGGGGTAACTGGTCAATCAGCGTCAGACCTTCAGCGATCTCCGGGCCACTGTTGATGATGTTGAAGTCATACTGGAATGCTTCTCCCTGACTGAGCACGGTGTTGCTGACGGTCTTGATCAGTTGCAGGTCTGCGCCAGCGACCGCATTGATGCGAGTGACTGCTCTGGCCCGATTATTTGTTGTATCGTCATCGGTTTCGGTCGAGTCAACGGTCGCAGTGTTGAAGATAAGACCACTCATATTGGGTGCTGCAACCTCGAGGATGACCAGTGCCGAGATGCCTCTGTTGAGGACGGGTGGCAGATAATCACAGGTGACCACACCGTCGGATTCCGAACAGTCCCAGTTGACTGCTGAGACGCTCAGCAACGAGGTTCCGTCTGGAAGGGTGTCCTCGATCTGGACGCCGCTTGCAGGCAGGTTGCCGATGTTCTGCACGGTGATCTGGTAATTGATGCTGGCGCCGCCGTCGACCTGTTGCTGCAGCGACCTCTTGAAGATACGCATGTCCACACCACCGACTGGTGCCGGGGGATCAATGACCAGGCTGGCGGTATCGGTGTCGTTCGCAGCATTGATGTCAGTGACGACTGAACTCATGATTATGGCCGTGTTATTGGCAGTCCCTGCAGTATCTGCCTGCACCGAGATCACGATGTCAGCTGCGCTCATTCCAGCACTGACAGGCCCAGCCATGTACGTGCAATCAACCACGCCGACTGACTCGAGACAATTGAATTCTCCAGCTGTCACGCTGATAAAGGAGACTTCAGGTGGCAAGGTGTTGCTGACCACGATGTCAGTGGTGGCTGAAGGGCCGTTGTTGGTGGCCGACAGAATGTAATTGAAGGTATCGCCTACCGTTGTTGTTGTCACGCCAGTATTGGCCACAATGCTCAGATCCGAAGCCGGTTCAATCATGGTATTGACGACTGTTTCCTGACCGCTCATCAGGTCGATATTGGTTGCAAAGGGGTCAGCAATAATGGTGACATTGTCAGGAGAGTCGACCGCAGGCGCCGTATAGCTGACGATGACATTGGGTGTGGTCATACCAGGGTCGTCCAGTTGGGTGCCGGTGTAGTCGCATTCAACGAACATTGGGCTGATCTGCGAACAGGACCATTCGGAGCCAGAGCTGCCGGCCAACGCCAGATCCATACCCGTGTCATCTGTCGCATTCAGAACCAGCTTTGGCGACACGGCACGACTGCCGTCTACCGGTGTTCCGACTCTATCGACATTACTCATACTGAAGGTGTAATTGAGCAGTTGGCCAGCCAGGCCATTGGTATCACCGGAGATCAGGTTCGATTGCAAGCCTACACCCGTGGAGGTGTTGATAGTGAGTGGAGATCCAAGGGCAATGTCTGGTGTGTTGGGGTTGAGAAAAACGTCCACTTGAAGTTGTTGGGGATTAGGGGGCGCGACCGCCTGAATGTCTAAGGTCGTGCTACCTCCAGCGACCAGAGCGGGGCCGGAGCAGGTGAGGCCCCCGGTCAGAGGGCTACAGGCCCAACCCGCACCGGTGGTGGTGCCAAACGTGATATCCGCAGAAAATACATCCAGTGTGTACGCCATAGAGGGGTTGCCACTGACTTCGCTGATCGCAAGCACGTAATGAAACGTTTCGTTGGGAACTGGGTTGTATCCGGGTTGTCCGCCAACAGTGCTGTCGGTGTCGCCGGAGAGCTGAAGGGTTGCCGTCAGTCCATTCAATCCGATCTGCTGTTGCAGAATAATCAGGCTGCTGATGGAGCCCTGTGCGACAGTCACAGTTCCGCTCAGTGCAATCAGGCCAATTGCCATGATTCGATACATCCAGCCGCTGCGAGTGGATTGATGGTCACTATGCTTGTTCATTTTCAGCCCCCTTGATCGGATGTTCGGTGTCAGACGTCGACGACCTGTCCTGACTTATTTGTTCACGCCGGTACATCAGCACAGAGTGCCATAGTGTGTGGCTTCGTGAACACTACCCCTACAGGCTCTGTCATAGTCTGCCGACATCGATCCGACCGCAAGACGTAGAATACACTTTAATTTTATAGTTTAAGCCTCTGTTTTTCAAAAATAAATGACCAGCCATACTCGGCAGCAACCAGAATCTGAGTGCGCGATGGTGAATAGATGACCATCGTGCGACGATTCATCATCGTCGGGTCAAGCACATTGACCCGATGAATCTGACCGAATTGAGCGCGAAAGACAGGCGCTGTTGCTCATTGGGAGTTCAACAGGTTCAGTGATAAGATCATCACATGGGATAAGTGGAGAAGATTCGTTGATTAGATTGATGCTTGTTGATGATCATGACATTGTCCGGACCGGAATTGCACACATCGTCGGGGACCAGCCGGATATCGAAATCGTCGGCGAAGCGGGGGATGGTGAAGAAGCCATACGTCAGGCGCGCGCAATCAAGCCCGACATCATTCTGATGGATGTGAATATGCCAGGTCTTGGTGGCCTGGAAGCGACACGTCGCATCACCAAATCGATTCCCGAAATTCGTGTCATCATACTGACCGTGCACTCTGAAGCGCCATACCCTACTCATCTGCTTGATGCTGGGGCGTCCGGATATCTGACCAAAGGCTGTGCGGCTGATGATCTGATCGCCGGGATTCGCGCGACCTATCGAAACGAGCGATACATCGGCAAGGACATTGCACAACGCCTTGCTCTGTCTTTGTTGCCCGGAGCAGACCGTT
>QIKT01000118.1 GCA_003233095.1 Oceanospirillales bacterium
CGAGGTCACGCCACCGCGCAGGGCGTAGGCTTTGAAACCCATCTTGTTGAGGATGAAGGCGGCCGAGGCGGCGCGTTCACCGGTATCGCAGTACACAACGTAGGGAATGTCTTCGCGCATGCCTGCGACCGTCTCACGTAGCCTGAACAGCGGCGCATTGATGCTGTCAGTCAGGGCACATTGCTGGTGCTCTTCGCTCATTCGAACATCCAGCAGCGTGGCACCCAGGCTGACCAATGCGGAGGCTCGACCCGGTGTGATCCAGTCCACCACCGGATGCCTGAGCAATTCGCTGAAATCATCCTTGCCCAGTCGCATCAGCTTGCCGGCAGTCAATGACCGCACGGTTGCATTACGCTTGACGTTGGAGATCAATGCATCTTCACCAAAGCTGTCACCGCCGGCAAGCGTGGCAACCACCTTGTTGTGTCCATCCTTGTTTTTCAGGACCTGAAACTCACCATCCTGAACAACGTAGAAATAGTCGCCATCGTCACCTTCGACAATAACGTCTTCCCTGGGCACGACGCTGACCTGTTCAAATCGTTCGAACATGCGCTCGATGTTGCCGGCTGGCAGCTTCAACAGCACCTTGCTCTTGAGCATCTGAAACACCCAGCGGGCTGACTCGGCCGTGCTGCCCTGGATCGAGACCTGCGAGGATCGGGCAATCTGATCCCAGGTGAGTGCCTTTTCGAGATAACCCCGATCAAATTCCATGACGCGCGCCACGTGGGAGGTGACCACTGCTGAAAATCGTCGCGGCTGAAAGTCTCCGACAGCGTAGCGAGATCGTTCGGAGTTGGCGTCAAACTCACGCACTCTCGAATCAACTGATTTGCCAGACAGGCGTCCGGCCAGCAGGTAAATGCTCCGTCCATCATTATCGCCTTCGTCGAACAAGACGTCGCCCTTGCTCAGGTCACGCACCTCGCCCGATTCGGCCAACAGTTGAATATGCGCGTCCAGCATGGCCTTGAACGGATACAGTTCTTTCAGGATCTTGAACTCGATCGACATCGATGTCCTCCCACGACAGTCGAGCAAATTTTTGCATGAATGTCAGTCAATTAACAGGCTTTGTGTCGGTTTGCCCTGTCCCAGCAGCTGATCAAGCTCTATGGAAACCGACTCTGATGACACAAATCAGATGGCACGAGCACAAAAAAACCCGCAACAAGTGCGGGTTTTCTGGCAGTGCGCTTACGCAGGTCCGAGCTTAACGCTTGGAGTACTGAGTCGCCTTGCGGGCCTTGTGCAGGCCGACTTTCTTCCGCTCGACTTCACGAGAATCACGAGTCACGTAGCCAGCACGGCGCAGGTCGCCACGCAGCGTTTCATCATATTCCATCAACGCACGGGTCAAACCAAGGCGAATCGCGCCAGCCTGTCCACTCGTGCCGCCGCCCTTGACGGTGCAGGTGATGTCGAAACGATCGGTCAGACCGGTCAGCTCAAGAGGCTGACGGACGATCATGCGTGAGGTTTCACGCCCGAAGAACTCGTTGATCCCGGATTTGTTAATCGAGATTTGTCCGTTGCCTGGGCGAATAAACACACGGGCTGTGGATGATTTGCGTCGGCCGGTGCCGTAATACTGTTCGTTTGCCATGTCTAGTCTCGTGTCCTTCAGAATTCCAGAGGTTGAGGTTGTTGCGCAGTGTGTGGGTGCTCGGTACCAGCATACACTTTGAGCTTGCGATACATATCACGACCCAGAGAGTTCTTGGGAAGCATACCCTTGACTGCGAACTCGATCGCCCGTTCCGGAGTATCGTCCAGCAGGGTCTTCAGGTTCTTCTGTTTCAGAGATCCGATGTAACCGCTGTGACGGTAGTACATCTTGTCGTTGAGCTTGTTGCCGGTGACGACAATCTTCTCGGCATTGACCACAACGATGTAGTCACCAGTGTCCACGTGTGGAGTGAACTCGGGCTTGTGCTTGCCGCGCAGTCGACTGGCCACTTCCGATGCCAGGCGTCCGAGGGTTTGGCCTTCGGCGTCGACGATGTACCAGTCGCGCTTGACTTCATGGGGTTTGGCGCTAAATGTTTTCATGTCTGTTATCCGTGTGCGTCGACCGATGCCTGATTCGGATCATCGGACTCATCTGGTCATTGTCTGTATGCGGCATTTGCGAGCTTGAGCCATCTGTTATGACGATGCTGGGCATGGTCCAGCCGCATGCCTCAGCCAAGCTGAAACAAGGGCGGGAATATTATCGAACCCCGCTTGGCAATGCAAGCCCTTTCCCGAACGAGGACAGCGCCTGTTGCCAGGCATCTTGACGCTTCATGCCCGGCGCGTCTGCTCATTGAGTTTCGATCAGTCCAGAGCATAGACCAGATTGATGCTGGCCAGTCGATCGGTCTTGTCTGTCGGCTCAGTGACATCGGTATTGTGACGGATTTCATAGGCCACTTTCAGACCGAAATTACCGGCCAGATCGGTGTTCAATGCGGTGACATTCTTGAGGAATGTATTGTCCGATCCTGCTTCGAACAGAAAGTCATTGCTGAGCGATGTCGATTCATTGAAATTGTGCGCATAACCGAGCACCCCGCGGACGATTACTTCACTGTCGCTATCCCCGCTAACGCGCTCTTCGGCGCGCCTGATACCCAGTCCAAGCTCGCCCTTGAGCACATCAGATTCGGTATTGATCAGGGTGCGACCATAGCCGACCGTGGCCGTCAGTTGTGATTTGAACTGACTGAACTCATCATCCTCATAGCGCAAGGTGCCCAGCCAGTAACCCTGCTCGTCGATCTTGTAGTCGGCCTGTCCGTAGACTTCGAGTCGATCCGCAGTATCTTCATCATCGGCCGAGCTGTTGAACAGGCTCAGACCCAGCGTGTAGCGCCAGACGTCAAGATTGTTGGTCGCCTCGGCACCAATGTTCAGTGTTTCGGTGTCAGCGTTGCCACTCTGAGAGACATAGCCCAGCGCTCCCTTGCCGGTCCATCCAACCGGATCCTGTGCCAGTGCTGCGGTTGAGAGTAACAACAGACTTGCAAGCGATAATTTGAACATGATAATGACCTCCGTGGTGTACGCTTGGATTGTGATCAAGCGTCTATGGCACTGCTCGATGCAGTTTTCAAGCCATAGGGCGCTGATCCGACCGAGAATTGTCAACAAGAGTGTGTGAACCTCATGCGAAAACTGAGCCTGCTGGACCGCTGCCTGAATCAGATGGACCTTGCCCTGCGAACCTGCTACGCCATGCCATCCGGGCATCAGCCCAATCCTGCCAGCACGATTGAATCAGCGCCGATGAGCGATGCTGAGCGCAAACATGTGGGGTCACTGATGCGGATCAACCACGTTGGAGAAGTGTGTGCACAAGCGCTCTATCAGGGGCAGGCGTTGTGCTCAAGAGACCCTGAGGTCAAGGCGCAATTGCTGGCTGCATCGCTAGAAGAGACCGATCACCTGGCCTGGTGTCATGAGCGACTTGAGGAACTCAATGATCGCCCCAGCCTGCTCAACCCGCTGTGGTACAGCGGCGCCTGGTTGATGGGTGTTGGAGCGGCCACGCTGGGCGACGACTGGTCACTGGGTTTTGTGCACGAGACTGAACGTCAGGTCGAGTCCCATCTGATCGATCATCTTGAGCAATTACCCGATGGCGACGAGCGAACTCGAGCCATCGTCAGTCAGATGGCCGAAGACGAGGCGCGACACGGCGCAGAAGCCATGGCCCGTGGCGGACGTGAGCTCCCCGACAATATTCAGACACTGATGGCCAGCATCGCCCGGTTGATGAAGCTGATTGCTTATCGGATCTGAGAATCGGCCGTGACAGCTGCCGCATCCAGTTCCTCACACAGGGCTTGAGTGGATGGCAGCAGGGGCTGCAGATTGATCTCTCCGACAAGCTGATCATCATCCAACTGGTAACTGAGCACCGCTGAGCCGCAATTGTTGAAACTCAAGGTTGCGGTTCCAACCGGCTCGGTGGTCGGTACCTGCGCATCATTGAAACGACCACCGGAGGTATTGAACACCGTCAAATCAGCTGTCCCATCCTGATACGTCCCTTGCAGGGTCAGCCAACGTTGGCTGCTTGTGATCGATCCGGCAATTTGTTGATCGAAGACAAACCAGGACACAAACAGAAACTCATTATCCGGATCGAGATCGATCAGGATGCCCTGCCCCGGGGTCTCGGGGTTGAACCAGGCACCCGTCATGCCCTGATTGATCTGAAACGACTCTTCGATTGCCAGTTGTGGCTGCAGGATGAAAATTCCCCGATTGATATCACTGATCAGCACCATCCCGTTGTCAAAGAACGGAAATACATTCCAGGCGCCGCTGAAGCTATTGTTGCTGTCTCCCTCGGGGAAGGTATCGAACCAGGCCACTTCGGTCATCTCGGCGGTCGACAGGTCGCCCAGCTCGAGAATTCTCAAGCCTCTGGAATAGTTGGCCTGATACGTATGATTGCCGACCACATACTGGTTATGATCAATGCCGGGGCCGGAGGCCTGATAGTAGCCAGTGAATTGCGGGGCATCCAGGTCCTCCAGATCAAACACGTAAGTGCGGGTATTGTGTCCAAACGCCAGCTCGTCGGTTTCATCATCCAGGATGAAATACCGCTCATCCGGGGTCAACCAGCCTTGATGGGTATAGCCAAAATCTGGATAACTGCCTTTGCTGATCAGCACCGGGGCAGCCTTGTCGGTCATGTCGATGATGGTGACGGTATCTTCGTTACTGGCAAAGCAGATTTCCTTGCCACGATGCTCCAAGTCAGGTCCTCGATAGATAATGCATTGGGCATCGTGGGTATAGCCATCTTCCTGATAACAGCCTTCGTATACAGGAGAAGTGGGCTGCTGAATATTGATTGCAACCAGCCCTCCGCGACAGAGGTTGCTACCCACAGCATAGGCGTAACCTGTTTCCTCGTTGATTACGATATTGTGAGCGGCCTGAAAGTTGACGAATCCACCCGCCACTCTGAATGTGAACACTGTATCGGCCTCCACCGTCTCGACCGGGCCAGTCATAGTCAGTAGTCGCGACAGATCAAAAACCTGCATCCCATGGTCACCTGCCATGTCTGCGACGATA
>QIKT01000115.1 GCA_003233095.1 Oceanospirillales bacterium
TTGCATGAACCGAGCCATAGCACCACTATGACTCGGTTCATGCGCCTTGATCGGACGTATTTGCCATCTCAATCCAATCCGCTTAAGACTTATTCAGAGGCTCCCTAAGCCATCGCACCACTATGACTCAGTTCATGCGCCTTGATCGGACGCATTTCCCTTCTCAATCCAACTCGCTTGAGACTTGTTCAGAGGCTCCTAGTAACAAAAACCCCGGTGCCTGCGTCTAAACAGTCAACAGCAGTCAATATCGGGCCTGTCATCAGCCTTGAAATGCCTGCTACCAGATGAATTTGCAGGCACGACTCATGGTCCGTCTGCTTGAGGAGCGGGGATGCACCACTATGCTGTTTAACACACCGATTTTCTTTGTTTTCTTTATGGTTTTTCTGTTGTTCTACGGATTCATCTTCCTGCAGCGGCGTCCCAGGGTGTATGTAATCCTGGTGTCCAGCCTGGTGTTTTATGGGGCTTGGAACTACGCCTTTATTCCCTTGCTGGTCGGCAGCGCAATTGCCGATTACTTTCTCGCCCAGGCCATTGGCAATGCGCAGACCCAGCGGCGGCGAAAAGGCTTTCTGATCACCTCAATTGCGCTTAATCTGGGCATACTGGGGCTGTTCAAATACGCTGACTTTGCGCTGCAGTCGGTCGCCGATCTGCTCGGGGTGCTGGGTTATCAGGCTAGCCTGCCGACCCTGTCCTGGGTGCTACCAGTCGGCATTTCCTTCTACACCTTCCAGTCGCTCAGCTACACCATTGATGTCTATCGCGGTGACATGAAGCCGCGCAAGGGGCTGCTGGAATTTGCCGCTGCGTTGGCCTTTTTTCCACAGTTAGTGGCTGGCCCCATCCTCAGAGCCAGACAGATCCTGCCGCAGTTCCATCGCCTGCCGGTGCCCAACTGGAGCATGGTCAAAAACGGATTTCTGCTCATCACCATGGGTATCTTCAAAAAAACCATTGCTGACCTGCTGGCCGTTCCTGCTCAGTTGGCGTTTGATTCAGGCGAGGCGATCAGCACGCTCGAACAGTGGACCGGTGTGCTGGCCTTTGCTGGTCAGATCTATGGGGATTTCTCCGGCTACAGTGACATGGCCATCGGCATTGCCCTGCTGCTCGGCTTCCAGATTCCACTGAATTTTCGCTTGCCGTATTTTGCCCTCTCGCCAGTGGATTTCTGGCGCCGCTGGCACATCTCGCTATCCACCTGGCTACGCGACTATTTGTATATTTCGCTGGGGGGAAATCGATCCGGCCATCGAACTCGAAACGTCTTCATTACCATGTTGCTCGGTGGTCTGTGGCACGGTGCTGCATGGACCTTTGTGGCCTGGGGTGCGTTCCACGGCATCATCATTACTGCGACTCATGCTCTGGCCCAGACTCGTCTGTTTGCCGGCTTCGCTGGCTCCAATCGAAGGGGGGTTCGAATTCTCAAGTGGGCGATCACCCTGTACCTGATTCTGATCGGCTGGGTGTTGTTCAGAGCAAACTCAATCGATGCGGCCCTCAGCATGCTGGTCGATCTGCACGTGCCTTCCAACGCGGAGTGGTTTTCCCCAAATGCGGGCATCATTCTGGCTCTGGTAATCGGAGCCATGCTCACAAGCCATCTACTCGACTGGATGGTATTGGCCCGAGGCGAGGCTCTGCATCGAAAAGCCTGGTTATTCTGGCCGATGCTGGTGCTGATCCAGGCGATCTGCCTGTTGATTGGCAAGCCGAGCACTGAATTCATCTACTTCCAGTTCTGATCGGGGAATGACAATGAACCAACAAACACAAGATATGACTTCTCAGCGCCGGATGTATGCGCGCATCCTGATCACCCTGCTGGTTGGTATGGGGTTCGCGCTATTCCTGATCAGAGCCCTGGCTCTGGCCATGGATGCCAAGCCGGAGAACTTCATGTCCAGGGTGTTCGAGGCACGTCAGCACTTGCCCAGGGTGGCTGAACAAGCCAAAGACACTCCGACGGTGATGTTTTTTGGCTCCTCGATGGTCAGGGCAGGGTTTTCTCCACGAGAGTTCGAAGTGCACATGAAAGAACGCGGCGACACTGTGCGAGCATGGAACTTCGGCTTTGGCGGGCTCAACCCGCTGTATCAGGACTATTTGGCCCGGCGAATTCGAGATCAGTTCACGGGCATTGATGCGAGACTCTCGTTTGCCCTGATCGAGTTCAACCCGTTTCAAACAACAACCACACGTCGCAACGGAGCCCGTCCGATTGATGAGTCTTTCATCAATATTCTTGCAACCGATTCGGAGATCATGGATCTGCTCAAGCAAGATGTGCGACGGGGCATTCGCCTGTTCAATATTCGCTATCTCAGGGACAGTGTGTCAGCCGAAATGTTCACCTTCTTTGTTGGAGAGGATCTGCGTAACAACCGGCCGCCCAGGACGGATGTGGAACAAGATGAGACCGTTCAGGAGCGCTTTGACGAAATCGGCCCGCTGCTCGACGAGAAATTCGAGGAAGAGTATCCGGGTTTCGATGACTGCGACTGGTGTGTGGACTGGCAAGGGGGTGGCACGATTGCCTCTGAGCGGTCTGCCGAGACACTGATCATATTCGAGGAATTCTATGCCTTGCAACAAAACTCCCACGATATGAGCAACGACCTGCTTGGGCGTATCCACAGTGCCGATATCATTGATCTGAACTTTGATGAGGAACTGATCGAGCATTTCATTGCGCTGGTCAAAGAGTTCCAGTCGTTCTCGGACGAGGTTCAGGTGGTGCTGCTACCAAAGAATACCGATTGGGTGGTGAACTCGCCGGAAGCCACAGCGCGACTTCGAGTCGTTGTCGAGAGGATTGAGCGGGAAACCGGACTTCGTGTGGATGATCATCAGCTGATCGATGCGGTCAGCAATTCGATGTTTTCCGACACCACCCATCTGAACCGCTATCAGGGGGCGACTCAGTACACACGGTATCTGGTTGAGCAGTACGCAGATCGAATCAACCGGAAGATGGATCACTGATCAGCGCTGACCGGCTTCGGATCAATCGAGGCCGGTCACCCATCCTGAGATTATTGCGACAGCTTCGAGCGGTGCCTTGCGGCAATCGAGTGAGGCTCTAGAACTGCTCGGCGTCAGCCATGGTCAGAATGACTCGAACGGATAGGCTCCCTAGCAGCATACCAACTGCCACAATCTGCATGAGCGGACAGGCTGCGACTGACAAATGTCACATGGGATTGATGACGATTTGACCTGCTGTGCGCGCTGCCTGTAAGGCACACTGTGTCTACTGGAGGAACGCTCATGACTCAATCAAACAAGCCATCATCCCGAACTTTAATCGCCGAGGTTGACCAGGTGTCGCGTCGATACGCAGACGTTGTCGCGGTCGATCAGGTGAGCCTGAACATTGTTCAGGGCGAAGTCCTGGCCATTCTCGGTCCCAACGGGGCGGGCAAGACCACGCTGATCAACCTGATGCTCGGTCGATTGAAGGCTGATGCCGGCAGTGTGTTGCTGTTTGGCCAGCCACCGCGGTCACTGGCGGCTCGCCGTCGGACCGGAACCATGTTACAGGTCGGCAGTGTGCCTGGCACCATCCGGGTACGTGAGCACATTGAATTGTTCAGCAGCTATTACCCCGATCCTATGCCCCTCGACGAGGTCATTGAGGTCTGCGGTCTTCAGGGTCTGGGTGATCGGGCTTTCGATGCCTTGTCCGGCGGTCAGCAACAGCGACTGCTGTTTGCCCTGTCCATCTGTGGGCAGCCGGACCTGGTGTTTCTCGACGAGCCGACGGTCGGCATGGACGTGGACGCACGACGGCGTTTCTGGTCGGTGATCCGCGAACGGGTGTCTCAGGGAATCACGGTGGTACTGACCACCCATTACCTGGAAGAGGCCGATGCGCTCGCTGACCGGGTGATCATGCTCAAACAGGGACAGATTGCGGCAGAGGGAACGCCGGATGATATCAAGTCTGTGGCTGCGGGCAAGATCATCCGCTGCCGAAGCACGCTGGATGCTGCTGCCCTGGGCGCACTGCCTCACGTCATTCTTGTGCGTGACAGCGGCCATCGTCAGGAGCTTCATTCCTCCGAGGTCGAGGCCACGCTGCGCGCGCTGCTTGAGGCTGATCAAACGGTGTCTGATCTGACTGTCAGCGGTGTTGGCCTGGAAGATGTCTTCCTGAACCTGACATCCGAACAATCCGCAACCACTGAACAGGAGATTGCATCATGACTCAGTCTGTCGCTTCGCCATCCATCATTCGTATTTACTGGCTCGAGACACTCACCGAAATTCGCAAGGTGACCCGAGTCATGGGATTTCTGTTGCCCACGTTGTTGTTTCCGTGGATGTTCTATATTTTTTTCGGCCTGATCTTCAACCGAGGTGGCATGAGCGGCCAGCTGCCGACTTATATGATGGCCACCTATGGCACTTTCGGGATCATTGCTCCGGCACTGTTTTCATTTGGGGTCGGTGTGGCGATTGAAAAGGGACAGGGCTGGATGGACCTGAAGCAGGCCTCACCGATGCCGCCGATGGCCTATGTCTGGGCTCGCGTAGTGTGCTGCCTGATCTTTTCGCTGATTGTAGTGCTTGGGCTGTTCATCCTCGGTGCTCTGTTTGGTGAGGTACGCCTGTTCACATCGCAGTGGCTGCTGCTGGCCCTGGTGCTGGTGCTTTGTTCACTGCCGTTCTGTGCCATCGGCCTGGCGATGGGTTTGTTCCTGAAACCGCAGGCGGCACCTGCGGTTGTCAATCTGGTCTATCTGCCCATGGCCTTCCTGTCCGGTTTGTGGGTGCCGATCATGTTGTTTCCTGATCTGCTGCAAACAGTGGCGCTGTTCTTGCCCCCTTACCATGTAGCACAATTGGCGTTGAAGGTCGTCGATATGGACGTTGGACAGTTTGTCTGGATGCACCTGGGTGTGCTGTTTGCGGTCACTGTGGTCTTCATGGCACTGGCACTGAAGGCCTACAACACCGTTCGCAACACCTGAATTAGGGAGCCTCTGAACAAGTCTTAAGCGAGTTGGATTGAGATGGGAAATGCGTCCGATCAAGGCGCATGAGCTGAGTCATCGTGGTGCGATGGCT
>QIKT01000002.1 GCA_003233095.1 Oceanospirillales bacterium
CGGTCAGCGCTCTGGCGGCTTCCAGGCGCTTGGGGTTCCAGCATCCCTGCCCATCACGCTGATCAGCATTCTGACCTTCTGCGGTGCCACAGCCTTTTGATTTCAGATGCAGCGAGATCAGGGTCAAGCGCTGTCCGCTGGCAATGTGCTCAAAGGTCTGCAGCAGAGGCGGGCGATTGTAATGATCGAACGGCTCATTGATGAGCGTGCGCGCCGGACCCAGTGGTTTGAGCCGATCAGCTCGATAGATCAGACCCACGGTAATGTCGTCGTCACCAAGCCGTCCGTCTGCGGTCGGATTGGCAATCGCTGCCCATCGAACCCCGGGGGCCGAGATGGCCCGAACAAGCTGACGCACAGCAGACGCATCGCCTGCATCATTCTCCAGCTCTGCCAGCGCAAAGACGTCTGCATCAATGCGTCGAATCGCCTTCACCAGTTTGGACTGTTGTCGAGCCAGCTCGTGGTCGTTGCGGGCGCCGCGCGTGGTCGGAAAGCCACCGCCGCGTCCATCGCCATTGAAATAGTTGAGCACATTGAACGCCGCAATTCGCAGGTTGCCCAGACGGATAGGCAACACGTCCTCGCGGACGGGTCTAACGTTTTGTGGAGGCGCGGTCAGGTGCAAGCGATAGCCGAAATGGTGAGAGATAACCCCGGTCACCGTCCGCCAGCGATCACCCGCCGCTGGCAACACGCCCTCCGGGTACGCTGACTGCCAGGCTGCCGACAGCGGGGCGTTTTCAGCCAGGGTCAGATCGTCCAGGAGAATTGATCGCTTCAGATTGTCCCGATAGACCCGACTGGAAGCCTTGCCCGGTGTCGCCACGTCGGTGGGCTGATACAGCCGACCACCCGTGGCGGCCATCAACTCACCGCGCCGACCCAGCTGAGAGACGCCTGCGAGCATCAACGGCTGTTCAATGCGAACCAGCATCCCTTCAACCGCCTCGATCGGGCGCCCTTTCAAAGGCAGTTCGATGACCTCGACCGACGAATCCAGCGCTGGACCACAGTCGCTGAAGCGCTCAACCTGGATTGCAGTGACCGAGCTGCGATCGTCGCCATATTCTGTGACAATGCCACTGGCACGAACCACACGGCGCTCGGGCAAATCACGATGAAGTAACAGCAGACCTTCGGAGGTGATCGCGTTGTCGTCCTGCTGACCGGCCATCGTCTGGGCAAAAACGCCGAGCACGCTGCCATCCTCTCCGAGCAAGGTCGCGGTGGTCTCAAGTTGAACCTGAACCGTCTCACCGACCCTCGACGAACTCGACTCGACGCCCTGAATGTCACTTGCAGACAGACCTGGGGCATCACATTGGCCCACTTTGGATGAATTGCTGCAGGCAGCCAGCAACGCTGCCAGACTGATGATCAAGGCAAGACGCATGCGCATCGGCTCCTTTGAGGGGGCAGAATCGGGTCATGGTGACCCGATCAGAAGTCCGATGGCAGACTCGATAGCCTGCCATCATGAGGATTATTTCAGGTTATCGAGCATCCAGGCGACCGTCACGGCGACCTGCTCTTCACTCAGGTCCATTTTGCCACCTTTGGGCGGCATGAAACCGGCACTGCCCTGATAGCCTTCAACGGCATGCTTGACCAGAGTCTCCTGCCCCTGGGCGATGCGATCAGTCCAGGCCGCAAGTTCAAGCGTCGGCGAGCCGGCGATCCCAGCGGTATGGCAGGCCTGACAGACCTTGCCATAAATCTCTTCACCATCGAGTGTGCCGCCGTAGGCCGCTTCGGCAACGGCCACAACCGGACGAGGCGTATCAGAAGTATAGACATCGCCTACTTCTCGAATTCGATCGTTGGCCATTTCGGTCAGATTGGGGTTTTCATCACGAGCCAGACTGTCATTGAGATGCATGGCGTACAGAATCAGCAGCACGGTGGTCACAGCCAGAATAACAATGATAATGGAGAAGTTCTTGAAAAACAGACGATCGTGCTCACTCATGACAGAGCCTCAGATGGCAGACACAGTCGCGCATTATATCCCTCAGCGACTCACGATAAAAGACGCCTGGACCCCCGATCAGATGGATCAAGGCCGATAATCGTCAAAAGCGGCCTGTTTCAGCACCAAAACTGCGAACGGAGCAACATCAGTGTGCCAATTGGAACCGGTATGATGAAGGCCTGAGTCACAGAGATTGAGTGACTCGGTTTAGTTTGATACCTTGCACCTGCGTTGCGAGCGATTGTCTGAACACTAGGAGCCTGTCGGACTTAACAGGTCGTCACGAGGGAAAGCCGATTTGAGTCAGATTTTTCGATCTTTTGAGGCGAATAGCACCGCTATTTAACGAAAAAGATCCGGAAATCTGGCCAAATTCGGATTTTCCGCAGTAGATCATGTTAAGTCCGACAGGCTCCCTAGATCCGGATTGAGCCCCGGATCGTTCAGTGCGTCACCGGCCCATCCTTCAGGGCCATCATCCTGACCCTCGCCCGCAGCCCCATCATGAGGAAGAAGCAGTGAACAACAGACACTTCGATGCGTTGATCATCGGAGGTGGCGTGATTGGCCTGAGCTGTGCCTACTTTCTGGCGCGCACGGGCAAACGTGTCCAAGTGCTGGATCGAGCACGGATTGGACACGGCACCTCCTATGGCAACTGTGGGCTGATTACGCCCAGCCACGCCGAACCCACCTGCAGGCCTGGTCGAATCGGATCAGTGGCCCGCAAAATGGTCAATGCCAGTGCGGCCTTTCGAGTCGTTCCCGGCCTCGACCGTGAGCGTTGGAAATGGCTGGCCGCGTTTGCCAGAAACTGCACGCAATCTCGCTCGGATGAGATCATGCAGGCCAAGATCAGTCTGCTGAACAGCTCCCGCACGCTGACCGAAAAACTGATCAAGCTCGAATCGCTGAACTGTGACTGGCACGACCTGGGTTTGCTGAATGTCTGCAACAGCGACCAGGGCCTCAAAGAACTGACCCACATGGCCGAACAGCTTCAAGCACTGGACATCCCCTGCACTCTGCTTGATCAGCAGGCCGTCCACGCCCGCGAATCGGCACTCAACGATGATGTGATCGGCGGACTCTTCTTCCCCAAAGATGCCTGGTTGAACCCAGCGATGTACACCGCCGAACTGGCTCAAGCTTGTCGAGACAAACAGGTCTCCATCGAAGAACAATGCGACATCGGGACCATCCATCACAAGGATCAACGGGTTGAATCAGTCTATACCCGCCTCGGAGATTTCACCGCAGACCATTACATCATTGCCACTGGGGCCGAGACCCCCGAACTGCTCAAACCTCTGGACATTCCATGCCCCATCCAGCCAGGTAAGGGCTATTCAATCACTTCGCGTAAACCCGAAGTCTGCCCGAGCCATGCGCTGATCCTGCACGAGGCCAACATGGCCGTCACGCCCTGGAACGATCAGTTCCGCCTTGGCGGCACCATGGAAATTGCCGGATTCAATCAGAGCATGAACAAGAAACGCCTGGAACTGCTGATCCAGGGCTCGATCGACTACCTTAAAGATCACATCGGAACCGGCGTTCCCGAAAAATGGTTTGGCTTCAGACCCATGACGCCCGATGACCTGCCGATGATCGGCCAGCCGGGAGAGTGGTCCAATCTGATGCTCGCGACCGGCCACAATACGCTCGGCATGAGCATGGCGGCGGGTACGGGTCGACTGGTCGCCGAACTAATCGCTGGGCGCAAGCCGCACATTGATCCGACGCCGTTCAAGCCTGATCGATTTGCCTGATTGATCCAGCGCCAATCATCGTTGCTCGGTTTTCGGCGGCCTCAGCGCAGTCGATAATGGATCATCGGCTCAGAAACTAAGGATCCCAGCCATGCACTCAGTCACTGAACATCAGATCGCCCAGGCAAGACAATTCCACAGCCTTCACCAATCAGGACAACCGTTGATCCTGTTCAACAGCTGGGACGCCGGTTCATCGGTGGCCATCGAGCGCGCTGACGCACAGGCCATCGCAACCGGCAGCCATTCAGTTGCCGCCGCTCTAGGATTTGATGATGGGGAGACCCTGCCGTTCCGGGCGCTGCTGGAGGTCGCTCGGCAGATTGTTGGTGCCGTGAGTCTTCCGGTCAGCATCGACATGGAATCAGGCTACGCGGAGGATCTGGACACCCTCAGCGACAACGTCCAGGCATTGATCGATACCGGCATAGTCGGCATCAATCTTGAGGACCAATGGATTCAACAAGGCGGCATCCGATCCATCGACGATCAAAGTCATCGAATCGCTGCCGTCCGAGCCACAGCCAATGAGGGTTCCATGCCGCTGTTCATCAACGCACGCACCGACCTGTTCCTGCAGCAGCCCGACGCCGAACAACACCCCTCGCTGATCGACGCCACACTGGAACGTGCGATGGCCTATCACCAGGCCGGTGCCAACAGCCTCTTCGTGCCCGGGCTCTGCGACCCGGATCTGATCCAGGGCCTCTGCCGCAACAGCCCACTCCCAGTCAACATCATGATGATGCCAAGTTGCCCCAAACCCTCAGCCCTCGCGGCCCTGGGCGTCGCAAGAATCAGCCACGGCCCCGGTCCCTGGTGCGACGCCATGGCCACACTCACCGAACAAGCCCGTCCTGCCTTCGAGTCCTGACAGGGCAAGCTATGCATCATTACACAAATGGACCCCTGCCAGATTGGAGTGTACAATTTACGCTCGACCTGCAAAGACAAGCGATGAAACAGCCGCGCGCACCAGGCTGATTCAAAGCGCCCGTAGCCCTACACTTCGAAATGAACGGGGCGTACCTGTACTCCAGCAGCCTGTCGAACTTAACGGGTCGTCACGAGGAACAGTCGATTTGAGTCAGATTTTTGATCTTTTGAGGCGAATAGCACCGCTATTTAACCAACAAGATCGGGACATCTGGCCAAACTCGGATTTTGTGCAGTAGATCACCTTAAGTCCGACAGGCTGCTAGCCAGTTAAGCAGACGTCAATGCAAGTTAGACACGCAAGTCCAGATGCGTGCAGAGTTTTTCAATATGCGCCCGTAGCTCAGCTCGCCCTTATATAGACAAGGGA
>QIKT01000001.1 GCA_003233095.1 Oceanospirillales bacterium
CAATCCCAGTATGTGACGCGTCATCGATTTCAGTGGCACTCCCAGTGTGCATTGTCGCTCAAGATACGGCAACAGCGACGCGATGACCCCGGATCGACCGGCAGTTGGTTCGCGATCAAACAGTTGCCGCTGCAGCTCGGTCAGCCACCAGGGGTTCTTGTAGGCGCTGCGGCCGATCATAACCCCATCCAGAGTTCTCAGTGCATCCTTGCAGTCATCGCTGTGTTCCAAACCGCCGTTGAGGATGATATCAAGATCAGGAAAGTCCAGCTTCAGGCGATGCACTCTCGGGTAGTCCAGCGGCGGGACATCGCGATTCTCGGCGGGACTCAATCCCTTGAGCCATGCCTTGCGAGCATGGATGATGAAACAGCGAGTCCCGCTGGACGAGACCGTCCTGACAAAGTGATCCAACGTCTGTTCGGTATCCTGATCATCCACGCCGATGCGACACTTGATCGTCACCGGAACAGACACCACCGACTGCATCGCGGACAGACACTCGGCAACCAATTCCGGCTCCATCATCAGGCAAGCGCCAAAGCGCCCTTTTTGTACCCGATCACTCGGACAACCGACGTTCAGATTGATCTCGTCGTAGCCGGCATCCTCTCCCAGTCTTGCCGCCAGTTTCAGCTGCGCTGGGTCCGATCCACCCAGTTGCAGCGCCACTGGGTGCTCGTCAGCATTGAAACGCAACAATCGTTCGGTATCGCCATGAATCAGGGCCGGGGCCGTCACCATTTCGGTATAGAGCAACGCATCGGGGGCTAGCAATCGATGGAAAAATCGGCAATGCCGATCGGTCCAATCCATCATGGGTGCAATGCACAGACGTCGATTCAGACCTGGCGTGGAGGGTGATGACCGTTCAGTCATTGACAGACCCTGAGGATAAATCGGGCGTTGGCGCTGGCGCGCAGGACCGGATCAGACCCGTCAGGTTGACCAGGACCCAGTCAGCGCGATGAACATGATCAACCAAGCGCCCCGCTCCTGGCCGCAGACAGTGCACGACACGCTCGCGCTGCACCAGCAACTGCCGGGTCTGTGCCGACTGGCTGAGCCACTCTCTTGCGTCATTCATCTGTTCATGGGCAGGTCGGGTCACACCAAAATCGACCACCGGCCTACGGGCTTGCAGTCGCAGTTGTTCTTTCCATTCAACCAGCCCCAACTCAGTGTCCTGATCCAGCAGTGTCTCGACCTGTGTCATCAGGTCAACGCCGGACCTTGCGCCATTTGCCAGAGGGTAGAGGATCAGTCCATAAGTCAGCCACAGCGCACTCATCAGAGCCATCAGACTGCCGACGCCTCGCTTCGGGCGCGCCCACATGCAGCCCAGTAATCCGGCCAGTCCGGCCACGGCAGGAATCCAGGCGATCTGGACGCCATAGTCCGCCATGATGGCAGCCGCGCGATCGGCTTCGGTGGTGTAGAGCAACACGGATGCCGCCAGCAACAGCAATGAGCCGACCAGTGACAGCGAAAAACAAACCCATTGAAAGCGTTGTGAGGCCAGCACCTGAGGCAGCATCGGTCCAATTACCATGGCCAGCGCCGGGATCAGCGGCATCAGATACACACCCCGCTTGCCTGGGCTCAATGAGAAGAACAGGATGACCAGAATCACCCAGCCCAATGGCAATAGTATGCGACTGTCTCGATCGGAAATGGCCGTCCAGAGCGGCCGAATGACCCACGGCAACACCAGAATCAGCGTCACCCACATGACCGGTATGACATGCGTCAGGTAATAGCCAAAGGGTTCGATATGGCCGCCACCGGAGGCCTGGTAGCGATCGACTGTCTGGCTGAACAGAATATTGTCTCGATAGGCCTCAAACGCGGGATCACCAGACTGCGCCACGGTCCAAAGCATTGGCAGCAACCAGGCCAATATGGGCAATAGCAGACATAACAGCCAAAGCAACCATTGCCACCAGCGGGTCTGAGTCACCGACAGATATCGCCAGCCTGTCCAATAAGCCACCGCAATGATCGGCAGGGCCAGAACGGGCAGGAAGCCAACTCCCTTGGTGATCACACCAATCCCCATGGCAACAAAACCCACAGTCACCCAGCCTGGGCTGGCAGCGACCAATACATGACGACAGAGTCCGTAGAAGCCGAGCGTAATCCAGAAGCTGACCACCGGGTCAATCTGTCCGCTGCGACTGATCAGCACAAACTGGGGCACCATCAACATGAACAACACAGACAGTCGTGCAATGCGATCAGTCCACAGGCGGCGCATCAGATCATGCAACAGCAGGACCATGCCGATCGAGCTGAAAAGGGCGGGTAGCAGAAAGCCGGCACGAACCGAACCAGCGGCACCGATTGCAAGCGCCTGCAACCACATGAATACCGGTGGCTTATCGGCATACAGTTCAATTCCTCGCATCGGAAACAACCATTGACCCGTCGCCAGCATGTCACGCGCCATCATCGCGAATCGCGGCTCGTCAGACGGCCAGGGGTCGCGAAGTCCAATACCAGTGGCTACCAGCAGCAGGGTCAGGCCGACCAGCCAGGCCAGCTCTTGCCAACGGCGCTCAGTCATTGGTGATTGCGGCATTCTCAGTCACTCCTTTGATACACGTAAAAGAGATTCGGTTCGCTAATCAGATAAAGCACACCTGTCTCGGTGAAGACCACACCTTCTGCCTGAGGCACCAGCGGCTCTGAGGCGCCGAGGTCCGAGAGCTGCAGACGGTCGATGACGCGGCAATCCTGATCCAGCTCAATCAGCGCCGAGGATTCGTCACTGAGCAGTAACCAATGCTCACTGCCGGGAATCGCACTGACACCGCTCCAGTCCGAGAGCAGATCAGCCGACTCACAGGATTCGACACGGATATTGTCTTCTGTCCGACTCAGATCCGCGCTGAACAACATCGTCGGGCTCTTTTCCTTGACGATGCGAATACGCCCGGTTGATGGCATCCACGCCAGCCCTTCAGGACCGCGATTCAGACGGGCCGACATGCCGCCGTCAGGAAGCTTGTGATGGGCACCAATACGGATTTGCCCATCCGACAGGTGAAGCTCGGTCAGTCGATTACGACGTTCTTCCAGGACGGCAAGATGCGTGTCCTGCGCCGTTGAACTGATCAGGGTCACGCCTTCCAGGTCCTCAAGCAAGGGCAGCGGATATCGCTTCAGAACCACGCCCTCGAGGCTCAGGCTAACCAGCTCCGGAGGGTCATTGATCACCAGCCAGAGCTGCGCTCGCAGCGGGTCATAGGTCAAACCCGAAGCATTGTCAGAGATGCCGATGATTGCCTGGGGACCGCTGATTTTGACCAATGAAGACAAACCGATGGCTGAGCGGTCGGCGTCGACAGACTGATCAATCGACTCGGCACCGCGATCGCTGCAGGCAACCATTGAGACGGCCAGCAACACGGCAAACAACGATTGACGCATCGAGACGCTGCAGTTTGTTGGATGGTTGGGTGGGTGATCAAACCCCGTCGTCGTCGCAGTCACGCCATGGGCAGTCCGGAACAAGGGAGCACAGTCTAGCCCAAACTGTGTGGATCGTCAGCCAGCACAACAGAGCTGATTGACGATCCACAGGGTTCAGCCCCCGGTGCTACCACCGGATCGACGGCTCGACTGGCAGCCTGTCGGACTTGAGGTGATCTACTGCACAAAACCCGAGTTTGGCCAGATGTTCCGATCTTGTTGGTTAAATAGCGGTGCTATTCGCCTCAAAAGGTCGAAAAATCTGACTCAAATCGACTTTTCCTCGTGACGACCCGCGTAAGCCCGACAGGCTGCTAGAATCACAGCAATCTAGGACACTCACCGGAACCATCATGAATTCACTGTATCTGTTCGCAGCCGCGCTGGCCGGCGCACTATTACCTCTTCAGGCTGGCCTTAACGCAGGTCTTGCCCGAGTGACCGGCAGCGGCGTCTGGGCAGCGTTGTTTTCGTTCATGGTCGGAACCCTGGCCCTGCTGCTGCTGACTGTGGCAGGCCGACAGGCACTTGCCGGTTCTCAGCAATTGATCAATGCACCCTGGTGGATGTGGATGGGCGGCATTCTGGGCGCCTTGTACGTCTACGCACTGATCATTACCGCGCCGCAGTTGGGCGCGGCCACCGTCATCGGCGTGACGATTGCCGGGCAGTTGCTCGCATCGCTGCTGATCGACCATTTCGGTTGGGTGGGTTTTGCCTCTCAGGCCATCAGCTGGCAACGATGCCTGGGGGCCGCTTTGCTGATTGTTGGCGTCATACTGATCAAGCGCTACTGAGTGATGATCGACTGACCGGACTGAACCACCTTCTCGGCACTCGCAGATGGCGGTACCTGAATGCCCCGTTGCACCGCTGGCCGCGCAGCGACGGCTGTTACCCAGCGCTGCAGGTTCGGGCAATCGTCCAGACTGACGCCGGACCATTCATGGGTTCGAATCCAGGGCCAGCAGGCCATATCGGCAATCGAGTAGTCCCCGGCCAGATACTCATGATCGGCCAGTTGGGCATCGACGACCCTGAACAAGCGAGCCACTTCGTTCTGGTACCGATTGATGACCGGTTCGATCCTTTCGGGGAAATAACGCGTGAACACATTGGCCTGCCCCATCATTGGCCCAATGGCGCTCATCTGAAACATTAACCATTGCTGCACTGCCGTCTTGCCGACCAGCGTCTCGGGCATGAACAACCCTGTCTTGTCAGCCAGGTACATCAGGATGGCGCCCGATTCGAAAATAATCAGATCATCCGCCTCATGATCGACAATCACCGGGATTCGCCCATTGGGATTCATGGCCAGGAAGGCGGCTTCCTTCTGGGCGCCCGCCGACAGGTCAACTACTTTCAATTGATACTCCAGCTCCATTTCCTCAAGCGCAATACTGATCTTGTAACCGTTTGGGGTAGGCGCGGAATAGAAGTCAATCATGGCGTTCTCCAATAACGTTGGCTGGGTCGATCAGGCTCTGAAACTGGACCGCTGATTGATGCGGTCATACCAGCTGAGAAT
>QIKT01000184.1 GCA_003233095.1 Oceanospirillales bacterium
TCGATCATCGATTCTGTGTAATCAAGAATCGCCTGTTCCTGCTCGTCGAACAGCGATGAGTTTCGCCAGTATGGGAGGGCAAACAATTTTTCAGATCCCGCAGATTCAGAGGCGTCGCTTTGTGTTTCTTGAGTCAGAATTTCGAACAGTCGCGCCGCATTGATGTCCACGCAGAACTCACAGTGATTGATCTGTGAGACTCGAACCGTGACCAGTAATCGATGCAATGGATCAATCGGTGATGAGGATCGATCCAATGTCCCATACAGTCCTGCGATCGCCAGGAACAGCCGAGGCTGGCGTGACCAGACTTTCGACGGCAGCAGAGGCTGCCCGTATTTTTTCTTCTGCGCTCTGAACAGAGGTATCATCCACCATCGGGGTTTCTGTTGTGGTTGTATTCGCATGTCGTAGTACTCTTTCACGGTTGTGTAATGCAAGCTCCGCCGCCTTAGTCCGGTCAGATGGTGCACCCAGTCAGTACAAGGTCGCACTGGCGTGAATCACAGCATCTGTACGGTCCTTGCCAGCCTGATCAAAAATGACACTGTGCAGGGCATATTGTTCAAGTACAAGGAATGACATGTCACAAAGTCGATATCAATTACCCGTCATGATTGCCGTGCTGCTTATTGCAGCCATGACCGCCTGGTTGTTTCTGGTGCCTGAAGAAGAGCAAGCCCGAGGTAGAGGCCCCAGTGACGCGGTTCGAGTCATGGCTATCGCTGCTGAAACCACAGAACTGACTGACAGCCTGGAAGCACTGGGGACAGCCCGAGCGAATGAGGCCGTCATCATCACCTCTCAAAGTACTGAATTGATTGCCAGCGTCGAATTCGAGGATGGCGATCAGGTGGCCGCAGGCGATATTCTGGTGACATTACAAAGCTCGAATGAATCAGCTCGAGTGGCTGAACTTCAAGTCAGCCTCAGTGAAGCGAAACGGCAATTGGCTCGACTGGAAAATCTTGCCACCGGAAATGCGACCTCTCGTTCGATGCTCGACGAACAGGCCTCACGCGTCGACACCCTGGAAGCACAGATTGATCAGGCCCGCGCCAATCTGTCCGAACTGACCATCCAGGCTCCATTTGCGGGTGTCCTGGGACACCGCCAAATCTCCCCTGGGACCCTGATCACTCCGGGCATGCCAATCACCACGCTGGACGACGTCTCCATCATCAAACTGGATTTCAGCGTACCGGAGACATTCATCAGCGGTCTGTCGGCGGGCCAACTGATCGAGACCACCACCGCTGCCTGGCCGGAGCAGTCCTTCACCGGGCGTCTGACCAGTATTGGCTCCAGAGTCGATCCGGTCACCCGCGCAGTTCCAGTGCGCTCGGTGATCGACAACAGCGATCAGAAGCTCAAGCCCGGCATGCTCATGACGGTGCGACTGATCAAGAACCGTCGCAACGCCCTGGTTGTTCCCGAAAGCGCGGTATTTCCTCTCAATGACGGGCAATTTCTGTATCGCGTCGAGGACGACTTGGTGGCCCGTCGAATCCGAGTCACGCTGGGCGATCGTCGTCCCGGTCTGGTTGAAATTATAGAGGGTCTGAGCCCTGGCGATCGGGTCGTGATCGAAGGCGGCCTCAAACTCAGTGATGGCCAGACGGTTGAACTGATCAACACAGCGTCGCCGGTCGCCAACGGAGGCTTCTGATGCTGCTTTCCGATCTGTCGGTCAAGCGTCCGGTCCTGGCGACTGTCATCAATTTGCTGCTGATCACTTTTGGGGTGGTCGCATTTCTGTTCCTGCCGCTTCGCGAATACCCGGACATCGACCCGCCAATCGTGTCGATCAATACCAGTTATCCGGGCGCCTCGGCGGAGATTGTCGAATCGAAAATCACCCAGATTCTCGAAGACAGGATCAGTGGCATTGAAGGCATCGACAATGTGACCTCCAGCAGTCGTAACGGACGTTCGTCGATCAGCATTGAGTTTGACCTGTCGCGAAACATAGACAGCGCATCGAATGACGTCAGAGAACGAATCGCGCGCGCATTGAATGAGCTGCCCGACCAAGCTCAGCCTCCAGAGGTCTTCAAGGCCAATGATGATGAAGACGTCATCGTCTGGTTTGTGCTCAACAGCGATGGCATGTCCAGTCTCGAACTGACCGACTATGCGCAACGATTCATTGTCGATCGCTTTGCGGTACTAGACGGTGTTGCCCGTGCCAGGCTGGGTGGTGAACGCACTTACGCGATGAAGGTTGAACTTGACCGGGCCGCCATGGCGGCCCGCAACATCACAGTCAGCGATATCGAGCGAGCTCTACTCAGTGAAAACGTCGAACTCCCCGCCGGCGAAATCCAGTCGGTGCAGCGCGATTTCAATGTTCGAGTGATGCGCAGTTATCTGACTGTGGAAGATTTCCGTCGCTTGGTCATCAGTCGTGGCGAGGATGGCTTTCTGGTCAGGCTGGCCGAGGTTGCCCAGGTTGATCTGGGATCGGAGAATGACAAGACTCTGTTTCGAGGCAACGGCAAGAACATGGTCGGCCTTGGCATCATCAAACAGTCCAAAGCAAATACACTGGCCGTCGCCGATCGGGCCAAGGCCGAGATGAAGCGCATATCCGAGACGCTGCCCGATGGCATCTATATCCAGCAGAGTTACGATTCATCGATTTTCATCGCCGATTCCATTACCGAGGTCTATCGAACCCTGTTCATTGCCATGGTGATGGTCGTCCTCGTGATTTTTCTGTTTCTTGGCAATCTTCGCGCGACCATCATCCCTGCCCTGACCGTGCCAGTCGCGCTGATTGCCTCGTTCACGGTGATGTATGCGATGGGCTTTTCAATCAACCTGCTGACCCTGCTGGCCCTGGTGCTGTCGATTGGACTGGTCGTGGACGACTCGATTGTTGTCCTGGAGAACATACATCGACGAATTGAAGGCGGTGAGCCCCCCCTGCTGGCCTCCTACAACGGCGCGCGTCAGGTCGGTTTTGCAATCGTTGCAACGACACTGGTACTGATTTCAGTCTTTGTGCCGTTGATCTTTCTCGAAGGGGATATCGGTCGATTATTCACTGAGTTTGCCATCGCAATTTCTGCTGCCGTGGCCTTCTCCAGCATCACCGCACTGACGCTGACGCCAATGTTGTGTTCAAAACTCATCAAGCATGAGCCGAAAAAGGCACGGATGAGCGGCTGGATTGATCGAAAATTCAAGCAGTTCGAGCACTTCTACCGCCACAGCCTCGAACACAGTCTGACCCACCCTCTGGCTGCCGCTGCCATTCTGCTGCTGTCGGTGTTGATGATCATCGGCCTGATTGGCCGCGTCGATCAGGAGTTCTCACCGAAGGAAGATCGAGGCAACTTCTTCATCTCGATGCAAAGTGCCGAAGGAGCCAGCTACCAGAGCAATGCCAAGAACATGCAGAAGATCGAAGACATTCTGACACCGTATCTGGATGACGGAACCTTTGATCGACTGATCGTGCGAGTCCCAGGCTTCGGTGGTGGAGGCGGGATTGCCATCATCGGCATGGCCGACTGGGCCGAACGCGAACGGACCACCTGGGAAGTCATGGACGAGATCAACGACAAGGTTGCCACTGTTCCTGACGTGCGCGCTTTCAGCATCATGCGCCGTGGGCTGGGGGGCAGAGGTCTGGGCAGGCCGGTTCAGTTTGTCATTGGCGGCAACACCTATGAAGAGCTGGCGGCCTATCGCGACATTATCTTCGCGGCAGCAGCAGAAAACCCCGGATTGTCTCGTCTGGACAGTGACTACAAGGAAACCATGCCGCAAATTCTGGTTCAGATTGACCGCAATCGCGCGGCAGATCTGGGCGTCTCGGTCAGCACCATCGGTCGAACCCTGGAAACCATGCTCGGTCAGCGACGAGTCACCACCTTCATCAATGACGGTGAAGAATACAATGTGGTTCTCCAAGGCATCGAATCCGATTATCAGAGCCCCTCCAACCTGAACAGTATCTATGTGCGTTCGGACGTCAGTGGTGAACTGATTCCGCTGTCGAACCTGGTCACCCTGAACGAACGGGCCACCGCCGGCACCCTGAACCGATACAACCGCTTTCGATCAATCACCATCAGCGCCGACCTGGTCGACGACTATCCACTGAGTGACGCTCTGGGGTTTCTGACCACTGTGGTCAGGGAGCAGATGCCCGCTGACGTCAACATCGACTTCAAAGGGCAATCACAATCCTATCAGGATGCCGGCAATTCGATTATCTGGATTTTCTTGTTGGCACTGGCCATCACCTTCCTGGTCCTGGCAGCCCAGTTCGAGAGCTTCATTCATCCATTGGTGATTATTCTGACTGTTCCACTGGCGCTGGCCGGTGCCCTTCTCGGGCTGTACTTCACCGATCTGTCGATCAATATTTACAGTCAGATCGGCATGATCATGCTGATCGGCCTGGCCGCCAAGAACGGCATTCTGATTGTCGAATTTGCCAATCAGCTCAGAGATCAGGGGCTGGAATTCATGGAAGCATTGCTTGAGGCGTCCCGCAAGCGCTTGCGACCGATCGTGATGACTGCCTTTACCACCATCATGAGTGCGATTCCGCTGGTGTTGGCGACTGGCCCCGGGGCAGAAAGCCGCATGGTCATAGGTGTAGTCATTTTGGCAGGGGTCATGTTTTCCGCCATCCTGACGCTGTTTGTTGTCCCTTCGACCTATTACTGGCTGGCTCGAAACACAGGTTCGCCCAAACACTTGAGCCGCCTGCTGAAACAGCTGAGCAAGCAGCATGCAGATCCCGACCGTGGCCAGAACTCGTCCAGCAGCGACGCTGGCAAATCGGCGCTGCCCTGATCAGGCTTCAGAACCGTTTTACAGGCCAGGTTAGCCGATGCCAATCCAGGGAGCCTCTGAACAAGTCATGACCGCTTGTCTTGAGCGTCAAACACGCCCCCTCTGCGTTGCATGAACCGAGCCATAGCACCACTATGACTCGGT
>QIKT01000185.1 GCA_003233095.1 Oceanospirillales bacterium
GCTCTGGTTGCCTTGCCCAGCGATGTGGCCTTGCCCAGCATCAACAACCGGCGCGAGACCGTTCGTTACTCACATGTACTCGAGAGCGGACTGGTGCTGGACAGCATCAGTCAGCCATTCCTGGCACAGAGTCGCGAATACTGGCTGGATATCACCGCGGATCAATTGGCTTCTGGAGTGACTTTGCCAGTGACAACGCACGGTGCGATCCTGAGGCTTTCACCGCTGTCTGCCAATCCGATTGATGCGATCAGTGTGGATCAGATTGAGTTGATTCAATCGGGTCAGAGCATGGATTCCGCAACAGCGTTTGATCGTATTGCAGGGGCCCAGGTACTGAAGGCGGCTGGTATGTCGGTCGGCGAACAGTCCATTGCGATGCGATTATCGGATCAGGTTGAACTGGGGCAAGTGATGCTCAAGTCAGCCTCAGTGTCAGGTCGTGATATGGGATATGTCTTGCATGTCTTCGAGCCAGAGAGTACTCAGGTTCTGAACCTTCAGACATCCTCGACGAACGTCCTTGCGGGTCAGTCTCTGACCGTTCTGGCCAGCATGGAAGGGATCAGCAATGAGCTCTCCTCATCCGATGTGTCCGGATATGTCGTGTCTCCTGACGGACAAACCACGTTCCCGCTCACTTTCAGCAATACGGGCTCCGCTGTACTGGCCAATCTGGACACCAGCACCTTGCATAGTGCTGGAGAAGGCCTTTGGGAAGCGCATACATTTGTGCGCCGCCGAGGCACCGGCCAACTGGTCATGCGTGACGCCAAGGTGGCTTTCGCAGTGACACCAGCAACCGCACGCCTGAATGGGCAGGTGCTGATGACTGAGCGGACCAGCAACGCGGACAGCTTCTCGATGTCTCTGCAGGTCGAGGTGCTTGTGCCGGGTCGATATGAAGTGTCCGCCATTGTCAGTGGTGATGACGGCTATGGCCGTCAGGTTCCCGGTGTCATGACGATGACCGCGAGCTGGCTTGACCAGTCGGGCAGCCTCTCACTGGAGGTCTCTGCCGAGCAATTGCTTGAAGCGGGTATTCAGCCACCCTACAACGTTCGCCATCTGACGCTGAAAGATCAGACCCGGATGTCAACACTGTGGCGACAGGCGCAGGCCTTCGAAGTACCGACGTTGACCAAATACGATCGTCGCTGAGTGTCATTCTGATTGAAAATGCCCGGATCTTTCCGGGCATTTTTTTGTATTTGTACACGGATGTTCTACACTGAAATGACACTCAATCATTCAAGCTGAAAGAGCTTGGGAGCCTCTGAGCAAGTCTTAAGCGAGTTGGATTGAGAAGGGGAATGCGTCCGGTCAAGGCGCATGAGCCGAGTCATCGTGGTGCTATGGCTCAGATCATGCAACGCCGAGCGGGCGTAGTTCACGCTCAAGACAGCCGGTCACGACTTGTTCAGAGGCTCCCTGATACACATCCATTTTCATTCATATCGGAGGGGTCCCGAATGTTCAATTGCAATAAACGCCGATGGACGGTCCTGTTGTGTCTCGCTGTAACGCAGCTACCAGTCGTCTCACAGGCGCAAACAATCACCGGCTTGAATCAGCCAGTCGATGTGTTGATTCCAGAAACTCTGATACCCACCGTGGTGGCTCGAGACAAGCTGGATCTTGCCGCAGCCCAGGGATATCTGCACGCACGTGATCGTTTTTTTCAGATGGATTTCAATCGTCGTGTAATCAGCGGTACCCTGGCAGAAATGCTCGGAACGCCCGCGCTGTCCAGCGACATCCAGCTGCGAACGATCGGTTTACGGCGCGGCGCCTGGGCTACCTATCAGCAGTCCAGTGCCGACATGCGAGGCTTGTTTCAGGCCTACGCCAATGGGGTGAATCAATGGCTTCGTGACAATCCTCTTCCGCCCGAATACGCCGGGCTGGAACTGTCCTCAGTGCCGCCATGGACGCCAGTTGATTCGATTGCAGTGGGCAAGGCGCTGGCATTTCAATTGTCTGAAAATCTCGAAGAAATTGATGCCACAGTGACCATAGGAACCTACCAGGGCGTCGGTGCGGTTGTCGGTTTTGATGGCACTGCGCTGTATACCGAGGATACCCACCGTGTTGCCCCGCCAGATGACCGGGTCAGTATTCCAGGCTTCCTCGGATCGATCGGCGGCGTGGGTCAGCAATCGACGCTGAAAAGTGGTCAACTGAATTCACATCAGGCCATTCCGGCACCACAGGCGATGCAAGTCATGACCGACGATCAGCTGTCTCTGGCTCGTGACTTGCTGGAGTCCTATGAGGGTAATCCATACCTGAGCGGCATGCTTGCGGAGAACAGTTCGGAAGTCGGTAGCAACTGGTGGGTGATCTCGGGTGATCTGACCGAGACCGGCGTGCCGGTGCTGGCCAATGATCCACATCTGTCGCTGGGTATTGCTTCGATTTTCTATCCGGTCCACCTGGTGGTCAGCAATGAGGGGACAACGACGCACAATGTCGCGGGCGTCGCTGTCCCTGGTGTTCCTGGCGTCGTACAGGGATGCACCAGCAACATGTGTTGGGGTAGCACGGTTAATCCGATTGATGAAATGGATTTCTTCTTCGAGGAAATCAAAGTCAATTCACTCGGCTTTCCAACCCATACGATCTACCAGGGTCAGGAAGAGCCTATCATCCCGATCTTCCAGAGTTATTTTGCCAATCAGGTGGGCGATGGCGTGATGGACAATGTGGACCGTCAGGACGTCTCGCTGACTGGCGGCGGTGTCACTTTCGTGGTGCCGCGTCGCAATAACGGCCCGATCCTTGATCTGGATGGCAATTCAGCCATTTCAGTCCAATACACCGGCTTTGGCGCGACCTTTGAAATCGAGTCGTTTCTGAACATCAACGAGGCACAGGATGTGTTCGAGTTTCAGGAGGCTTCGACCCAATTCGATTTCGGCTCGCAGAATTTCGCAGTCGCCGATACCGCCGGTAACATTGCCTATTTTACGCCGGCAGAACTGCCCATTCGGGATGATCTTCAGAATCTGAACGTAGCCGATGGCGGCGTTCCTCCGTCGTTCATTCGAGACGGCACCGGAGCGCTACGTCATCAATGGCTGCCTGCTCAGAACCTGCAGGTCAACCAGGCATCACCAAGCGAGATCATGCCATCATCCGAAACACCCAGTGTAATCAACCCGGCCAGCGGTTTCATCGTCAATGCCAATAACGACCCGATCGGCAACACACTGGACAACAATCCACTCAATCAGCTCAGACCCGATGGTGGCCTGTATTATCTGAATTCCTCGGTCTATGCCTCATTCCGAATGGGACGGATCGACCGTCTGGTCAATGCCGCAGCTGACGGCGGCACCATCAGCGTCGCAGAAATCAGTGACTGGCAATCGAACAATCAGATGCTCGATGCCGAACTGCTGGTGCCGCATATTTTGAACGCCTTTGCGCGAGCTGATGCGCCAGGTGCATGGCCGTTCATGATGGATGTTGCTGATGTGGGCTTGATGCCTGATGTCGCAGAATTGTTGGCTGGATGGGACTTCAGTACCCCGACTGGGATAGTCGAAGGCTATGATCCAGGTGATCCGCCACTGTCTGCGCCCACTCCGCCAACACAGGATGAGATCAATCACTCTGTTGCTGCTACCGTTTACAGCGTATGGCGGGGCCAGATGATTCAGAGCACTATCGATTCGACGTTAAGCTCGGTGGGTCTGGGTGATAATCTTCCGCCCAGCACTGTGGCGCTCAATGCCCTGGCCTGGCATCTATCTGCATTTGAAAACCAGCAAGGCTTCGGGGCTTCGGGGCTGGATTTTTTCAACTATCCTGAGGCACCGAGTCGCGAAGATGCTCGCGATATCACTATCCTGATAGCGGTCAATGAGGCACTGTTGACGTTGCTTTCTGAAGAGTTTGAACCCGCCTTCGGTAGATCAGAAAACTTGATGGACTATCGCTGGGGCAAGCTGCACCGGATTGTCTTCGATCATCCGCTGGGTGATCCGCTGAGCCTGCCCAATGGTCTGTATGGATTTAGCACCGTCGAAGGTTTGCGGGGTATTCCCAGAAGTGGTGGCTATCAGGTATTGGATGCCTCGTCTCACAGTGCTCGAGCCGATGGTCTGAACGAATTCATGTTCGGCTCTGGCCCTGCGCGTCGCTTCTTTGGTCAGATGTTCCCCGAGGGCATTGCCGCCGAGCAGATTGTTCCAGGCGGGCAGTCTGGTGTGATCGGTGGCCCGGAATATGCCAACCAGCTATATTTCTGGCTGGTCAATGCGCGGCTTCCGCTGCTGCTTGATGCCGACGTAGTCAATCAGATTGCGGTCGAGCAGTTGACTCTGTCTCCAACCCCATGACCTGTCGCTTTCCGGATGAATCCATCCGGGAGGCCTTTGCCTCTCCATGAGTATCTCTTCAGTCGATCGTTTATTGGACCTCGATCCTCGCTTTGCCGATATTGTGGCCCGATCCGATGTGCTGACGCCTGACTCAGGCTTGCACCGCTCGGTGTTTGATGCGCTCAGCCGTGCCATTGTGTATCAGCAATTGTCCGGCAAGGCCGCCGGTAGCATTCACAGTCGCTTTGTCAGTCAGTTTGGAGATCGGCGTCGTCCGTCTGCGCGCAAGGTGCAAGCTGCGAGCCTTGAGGAGTTGCGTGACTGCGGTTTGTCCAGACCCAAGGCGGGTTATATTCAGGGATTGGCAGTGGCCCATCACAAGCGGCGCCTGCCCAGCGTTGCGGCCCTGGCGAGCCTGAGTGATGAAGCGATCCTCGCCGAACTGACCGCGCACAAGGGCGTGGGTGTCTGGACGGTTCAGATGTTGCTGATCTTCTGGCTGGGACGACCTGATGTGCTCCCAGTCGATGATCTGGGCATCCAGAAGGGTTTGCAAAGGCTACTCAAGTCCCCATCTTTACCTCTGCCTGCCGAC
>QIKT01000024.1 GCA_003233095.1 Oceanospirillales bacterium
ATGTCTGCGACGATAAAGGCGTGATCCTCATACACCTTGATGTCTCTCCACACGCTAATGCCTGCGCTGGAAGGCAGGTAGGCGACAAACACTGGTGATTCAGGGGTCGTGATATCGACAAATGCTGTCCCGTGGGAGAGGCCCATCAAAGCAAAGTAGCGCTCACTGGCCTCGTGCTTCCAACCCCAACTGTCCGAGCCAGAACCGCCAAAGAAGTTGTCCAGATCAAGAAATCCGACCAGATCCACATTCTGACAGGGAAAACCCGCCGCTTGCCCGTCTACACAAGGTTGCCTGCCCTCGAAATTGAACTTGATGCGAGGCTGCTCCATGTGAGCCTGATGTGCCATTGCGACGAAATCCCAGTCAGGATAGCGTTTGCCCAGTTCCGCCGCTCGAGCAGGGGTATGACAGGCCTCTGCAGGCAAGCAGACCGACAGAACAACAATGAGCAGTACGCGATAGTTCATGAGTGATTCCTGCAGGGCATCAACGATTACTCGCGCAAGCAAGCGAGATTTCACATAGGCTGCCATAACTACGAAGACGTTCATAGTTTGATGTGACAGAACAAGCATCCGCCATATTGAAGCTCAGAGATGCTTGACAGGAAGCGCCGTGGTGTACTTTTTCTGCCGCAGGATAAAAGAACTGTTGGTCGACTTGATCGAGCCCAGCGCCAGCAGTTTCTTCATGATGAATTGCTCGATTGACAAAATATCGCGACCAATAACCCGGATCATGTAATCGGTTGCACCGGTGAGCGTATAGCAGTCGACGATTTCGTCCGATTCTGCAATGAATTGGTCCACTTCGCTGATACAGTCGTCACTGTGATCGGTCAGCGAGAACTGGATGATGGCCATTGCGTTCAAGCCCACCACATCCGGATTCAGTATGGCGACATAGCGATCAATCACTCCGCTGTCTTCCAACTTGCGCAGCCGCCGCCAGCATGGCGCATTGGACAGATTGATCTGCTGCGCCAACTGCTGATTGGTGATTCGACCGTCATGCTGAATCACTTCGAGTATCTTCTGATCCGTGCGATCAATTTCAACAACCATGATATTCCTGATAATTTAAAAATCGGAGTATTTTATTTCTTATTTTATGAATAAACAAGCAATAAAAGAAACACAATTCAATCTCAAATGAATTATCATACCTTTTCCGATTGATTCATCCTGGACTCTACATGACCCACTCTTCGTCCTATCAAGCACGCGCTGTCGGTGCCAATGGACTCATCGAATACACCGACATCGACCATGGCACCTGGACACTGCTGCACAAGCGGCAACGGATCCTGACCGAGCAATGCGCCCACCCTCTGATCAGTGTCGCGCTGCGTGCACTGTCACTGCCTGATAGACATGTTCCCCAGTGCGCTGAAGTGTCCGAAAGACTGAATGCCATGACCGGATGGTCAATGGCGCCGGTGCCGGCTCTGATCGACTTTTCAACCTTCTATGGCATGCTCGCCGGTCGATGCTTCCCAGCGGCCAGCTTTATTCGACGACGCGAGGAGCTCGACTATCTGAAGGAACCGGACATATTTCATGAAATCTTTGGTCATTCGCCCATTCTAGCCATACCGGAGCTGGCTGAATTCTCCGAACGTATAGGCGAACTGGGCGTCCAGTGTCCGGCAGAATGGCATCCATGGATCGCTCGCTTGCACTGGTTCACGATCGAATTCGGTCTGATGCGTCATCAGGGAGAGCGACGCGCGTTGGGAGCTGGACTGATCTCATCGGCCAGTGAGCTGCGTTATTCTGTCCGCTCGTCTCAGCCGGTTGTACGCCCTTTCAATCTGCTTGACTGCTTAAGGACACCCTACCGAATCGACATCTTGCAGCCGCTGTATTTCGAACTTGAGGACTTGCGCAGTCTCGGCGCACTGAGCAATGCCGAGATCATCCGCAGCATGCATCAAGCTCGCGAGATGGGCTCACATGAACCACTGTACACACCAAAGAAGCGGCAGTCGGTTGAAGAGCCATGCTGAGCATCGATCAGCAGCTGACATGGAACACAGCATGAACAGTGAACAGGGTCAGCCCGCAGCATTGGACACGGCGTCAGTCATACAGGCGCTAAAAGGCATGTCGGAGGGTTGGCAGGTCGATCTGCCCAGTCAGACCCTGTCGATACGATTCGAGCAGAAGGGCTATCAGAAACTGGTTCAGCTGGCCAACCTCGCCGCCTGGCTGGCCAGCGACGAAGGACACCATCCGGATATTCGTTTTGGTTGGGGATTCTGCGAGATCCTGTTGACCACGCATGATGCCTCAGGCCTCAGCGAGAGGGATTTTGGCTATGCCAGACGACTGGACCTGATGCTGCAGCGCGACCGTCGATCCGCTACAGGTTGAAGCCGTGATACAACTCGAGCAGTTCATCACGCAAGTCGCGTGAGATTTGCACGCGCTCGGCCTGATCGGTATGTTTGTCCTTGCTGAACAGGTAGTTGTCGAGATCAAACTGGCGCAGCATCATCTTGGTATGAAACAGCTTTTCCTGATCGATGTTCACATCGCGCATCTGATAGATGGCCTTGGTGTCCTCGGTCATGAAGTCCTGGATGGAATCAATGGAATGATCCTTGAAATGTTTGCGGGCATTGATGTCACGAGTGAATCCGCGGACCCGGTAATCCAGAATCACCACATCGGATTCAAAGCTGTTGATCAGGAAGTTCAAGGCTTTCAACGGTGAAATCACGCCACAGGTCGAGACGTCAATATCAACTCGAAAACTGCAGATCGGTGATTCTGGATTCTGCTCCGGATAGGTGTGAACGGTCAGGTGCGACTTGTTCAGATGAGCGACCACGTCCTCCGGAATCGGACCTGGCTCTGCTTTCGCCGCCTCCTTCTCACTCATGCTGTTGATCGGCTCTTCGCAGACCAGCATGGTCACCGACGCCCCCTGAGGGTCATAGTTCTGGCGAGCAATATTCAGAATGTCGGCATCGATGATGTCAGCCACCTGTTGGAGAATCTCGGTCAGTCGATCGGCGTTATAGACCTCGTCGATGTACTCGATATAGGCGGCACGCTCAGTCTCGCTTTCGGCGTAACAGATATCATAGATATTGAAACTCAGGGTCTTGGTCAGGTTGTTGAAGCCGTGCAGCTTCAGTTTTTCGATCGATTGCGGCATGGTGGCAGAGCCGATTGAAATTGATGCGCGATTATACAAGATAAATCTGTTCTTCTGACAGAATGCACATCGACAGAACATCGGGATAGGCAAGCATGACAACGCTGACAGTCCCGGCCATTGTGATCGGCTCCGTTCTTCACTACAATCGAGGCCATATCGGGTGTGGGAACGTTGCTGATGAGCGGAAGTGAGCTGTTTGAATCACAATTCGGGTTTACCCCCTCCAGTCGAGAACGATTTCTGGATTGCTGTCATCGTCATGCTTACCCCAACAAGACCGTCATCATTCGCCCAGGTGACGACGCATCCACGCTCTACTACATCATCTCCGGATCGGTCTCGATCACCTTCGAAGACGAGGAAGGCCGAGAACTGATTCTGGCCTACATGAATGCCAACAGCTATATTGGCGAACTGGGCCTCTACGTGTCCACAGGACAGCGCTCGGTCATGGTCAGAACGCGCACCAAGTGCGAATTGGCCCAGATCAGCTACAGCAAGCTAGCCAGCCTGCTGGAAAGCGATCTGAAGGACATCAGCGGCACCATCCTGTACGAGATTGGCAAACAACTGAGCAACCGCCTGCTGCACACCTCTCGCAAGGTTCGCCGACTGGCCTTCATGGACGTCCAGGGTCGCATTGCGCGCACCTTGCTGGACCTGTGCACCGAGCCGGACGCCATGACTCACCCGGACGGTATGCAGATCAAGGTCTCACGTCAGGAAATCAGCCGGATTGTGGGATGCTCCAGAGAAATGGCAGGCCGGGTGATCAAGACGCTGGAAGAAGAAGGCATGATCACCGCATCCGGCAAGACCATTGTGGTCTTCGGCGTCCGTCACTAATCAGTCACAGCTCGGCTAAATCGCTCTGTGGCATGTCAAACAGTCTGGCCAGACCTGCCCCGGGATCATCCAGCCGCATGAACGCCTCGCCAATCAGAAATGTCCTGACCTGATGAGACAGCATCAACTGAATGTCATCTGCTGAATGCAAGCCTGATTCGGTCACCAGCAAGCGATCCGACGGAAAACAATCCAGCAGATCAATCGTATTCGACAGACTCGTTTCGAAGGTCGATAGATTGCGGTTATTGATTCCGATCAGCCGGTTGGAGGTCGCCAGGGCCACCTCCAGTTCGTCACCATCATGCGTTTCGATCAGGACATCCAGCCCCAGTTCGGTCGCCTCTTCGGTGTACTCGATGATTTGTGTGGTCGACAGAGCAGAGACAATCAGCAGCACACAATCGGCACCGATGACGCGCGAGTGATACAACTGCCAGGCATCAACGATAAAGTCCTTGCGCAGCACCGGCAGGTCGCAGGCCTGGCGAGCAAGTACCAGGTTCTCATCACTGCCCTGAAACCAGTTAACGTCGGTCAACACGGACAAACAACTCGCGCCGCCGCGCTGGTAAGAACGAGCAATCACCGCTGGATCCAGATGCTCACGAATGACCCCTTTGGACGGCGAGGCTTTCTTGATCTCGGCGATCACTGCATGCCCACGATCAATCACATGCTGATCCATCCGGGCGGTAAAACCGCGACAGGCCTCAAGGTCAGCACATTGACTACGCAGCGAGTCCAGCGGCAGGCGGCGACGCTGATGGGCCACCTGA
>QIKT01000187.1 GCA_003233095.1 Oceanospirillales bacterium
GACATAGCGGTGCTATTCGCCTCAAAAGATCCAAAAATATGACTCAAATCGGCTTTCCCTCGCGTTGATCGGTCAAGTCCGACAGGCTCCCAGGTCGGATAGGCGGTCATTGCAAGCCCGAGTCTGCGGGGCTGCAAGTCGTCCAATCAGAGACGAATCACGCGCTGCTGAACGGCATGCAGCAGGTTGACACAGGCCCAGTACAGCACCATGGCGGATGGGAATGGATAGAACAGGATCAGGAACGCCATCGCCATCCACAACAGGTTGCGTTTCTGGCGATGCAGTTCCTCGTTCGAGGCCGCTGAATTTTGGTAAGTGAGCGTTGCCAGCACGGTCAATCCGGTCATCACCAATGGCAGCAGGTTCAGGCCATCACCGAGCAATGGAAGTTGCCACGGCAGGCTGGCCACTCGATCGGGCAAGCTCAGATCAGCGATCCACCACAAGGGTTCACCGCGCAAGCCAGTCATTTCACCCAAGGCATTGAACACGGCGATGAAGACGGGAATGAGTATCAGCATGGAGAGCATGGGTTTGAGCGTATGGAATGGGGTAATGCCGCGCTCGCGGTAGGCCGCCATGATTCGATTGTGCGCTTCTTCGCCGTCGTGCTCACGCTTGATCGCAGCCAGTACGGGATTGAGTTCGGACTGATGTCGGGTCACCGATCGCTGCAGATGATTGGACCACAGCGTCAATGGCAGCAGCACCAGCTTCACCAGCAGTGCCAATAACAGGATGGCGATGCCCCAGTGGGAGACCATGCCATGGAGCCAATAGAGCGTGGTCTCTGCCAGCCGTGCCAGAGGACGTAGCCATCCCCAGAGGTGCTGATAGGACAAGTTGCCAGGGTCGACATCAGCCAGCAATTGGGTCACTTCATCAACCGGGCCGCGATACAAGGTCAAACCGTGGTCTGAGGTCTGGTCACCCGGAATCAATGTGATGGAGTTTTCGTCAATCTCGACAGAGCTGCCAGGGTGATGGATCAGAATCAGATCAAAGCGACGTCGCCAGCCAGAGTAGGACTCGCCTTCGAAGGGGACCCATTGATTGTAGAAAGCCGCCAGTCCCGAGAATTCGTATCGAGGGGGGGCAACCCATGGTTGCAGTTGAAGCTCCATACCTGCGCTGGACAGTGGTCCGAGTTGTTCAGGGACGGCTCCACCTGGCTCAAAGACGGATCGATCGGTTGCCGCGACCAATGAAGAGTCTGTGGTCGCCAGTGCCGGTGTCATGGCCAGAGACAGGCTGAGCAATCCCAGAAAGAGAAGACGCCGCATCACGAGTCCGCTGTAGCCGAAGCACTGGATGAGGTGATCAATCGGGAGGTCAGTTCATCCAGCAGACGGGCACCAACCTGATCACTGTGGCCGGCATGAAAAACGTGCTGATCTCGAAGGCCGGCCAGCAGGGCTCTTCTCTCGGACGGACTACCGCTGAGGACCGTGTGGATGACCTCGCCGATCTGCCCCAGATCATCCGGTGACAGCACGGCGCCGATCTGTTCTCTCAACGAGACTTCCAGCGGGACAACATCAAGCTTCTGATACTCGGGGTTATTCACCTTGCGCGGCACATCAATGAACACCACGGGCTTTTCCAGACCAAAGGCATAATCCAATGCAGCGCCGGACCAGTCGGAAATCATCAGATCTGATTCCTGCAGTGACTGCTGAGAGGCCGTATCGTGATCCAGCGAGAAAAGAGGGTGTCCGCCATGATCACCGATGATGGTGCTGATCAGGTCTGCTCGCTGTTTGAAGGTTTGTGGGTGTGGTCTGAGCGTCAGCCTGAAACCCGCTTCGAGCACCTGGCCAATCAGTTCGCTACCGCAGATTTCCAGCGTGGCCTGTTCTCCCCAGCTTGGGGCGAGCAGAACGTGGGCGGGATCACTGGATACCTCACTTTGCGGTTGACGATGATTCATGACATCGTCCAGTCGGCTATAGCCATGCTCCAGCAGCTGCTTCGGCGAGGTGTTTCGCTGCGTTTCCAGAGCTCGACATTCAGTCAGGTGGTGCGGCCCCGCGCAGAGCAAGGTGTCGAAATGATCGAAGGCGCCAGTCCGATAGACCATATGGAAGCTCACCAACGAATGCTGCAGATAGGCATAATGCACCGGATGGCACGACCGTTTGACCTGATAGTGGTGCAGGTCCGGCATGGTCATGACCATCAGGTCACAGTCGATGTTGGCAAACACCCAGTTGCGAAAGGCGCCTTCATCGATCAGGCAGTGATGCAATAGCGGATGCTTCAGGTCCAGGCCTGGATCATCGGCTGATGAGGTCAGGTAGATCACCGGGTGCTGGGTCGTGGCCAGCAGTTCAGTCAGAACGCCCTTGAGATGTATCCAGTACGCCCGACCCTCAGAGTAGAAGGCGATACGGCGTCGTTCGCGAGGCAATTGCCACAGCCCGATCACCTGGCGCAGATGGGTGAAAAAACGTCGCATGATCAGCTGCCGTGCTTATCGCCTGGTCGCAATGACGCGACTGACGAACGGATCCTCCTGTTTGTATTTGGCCATGCCCAGACCAGTGTGATGATACACAACCTGCATCTGGTAGGTTTCATCGATGCTGTCCAATAGCGTATCGGTCTGAATATAGCGTCTGAAATGACCGGTGAACAGCTTGTCGATCGTGGCATCCTCGGCACTTCTGAATTCCAGGTACAGCCGGTCGCCACTCGTCATGGCCTGGCTCAGTGCAGACAGAAAAGAAGCCTCCTGCTGCTGATCCAGCGTGTGCAGGAAAAAGCGCGAATAGACGGTCAGCGACTCGTCCGCTTCTCTAGCCGTGCTCAGAATCTGCTCGACATCCTGGGTCAGGGTAACGTCGCCGCAGACAAATCGCGCGCTCAGATGAGAGGCCTGATCGGCGCGCTGCTGATTATGGGAAATGGCCTCGGACGACAGATCGAGCGCAGAGACCCGGTGGCCCAGGTTGGCCAGGTACAAGGCGTCACGGCCATTGCCACAGCCGAATTCGACCACGCAGCTGCTTCGTTCCAGCTCGGTCGCCATCATCACGCAGAACTGGGAGGGGACATCGGTACCCCAGCGAGCGTAGAAATCGTTCCAGTAGTCACTTTCGATACGAAGGTTTTTCTCGGACATGCGCGTTCTCAGCTCGATGAATCGGAGGAGTCAGACTCGTCCGCAGGCAGTGGTTTGGTTTTCTTGCCAGTGAACAGTGATTTGAGCTTGTACCAATAGCTCTTGATGGTCAGGCCGAGTGCAACGAAGGCACCGATAATGACGGTCAGCAGTCCAGATCCACTGCCCGGGTCCAGATAGGCCATCACCGGGCTGCTCATCAACAACAGACACAAAACAATCAACGGCGTGCGAGTCCATCCACGCATGGAACATCCCCAAAATTGTGACAATCGAGTTACGATACAGAAAAATCAGCGATTGGCAACTGCACGCGACCCTTATCGGCCTCTCAGAGGTTAACTTGACCACGCTTTTGTACTAGGATGATCGGTCGCATGATCAATCAGGACACCAGCCCTCAGATGAGTACCGCATTCATTACCGGTGTGACCGGTCAGGACGGCGCCTACCTGGCTGCCCTTCTTCTGGACAAGGGCTATACCGTGATCGGCCTGAAGCCACGGCGAAGCATTGGCAGTGATTCACTGGCCAGGCTGGATTGGCTCGGCATCACCGACCGGATCACACTGGTTGACGGTGATCTGATCGACCTGGCCTCGCTGATTCGCATCCTTCAGGATTATCAACCGGACGAAGTCTACAATCTGGGTGCTCAATCCTATGTAGGTAGCTCCTGGCAGCAACCGTTGTTGACCGGGCAGGTGACCGGAATTGGCGCAGTCAATGTTCTGGAGGCGATTCGCCTGGTGCGCCCTGACGCACGCTTCTATCAGGCATCGACCTCGGAAATGTATGGCATGATCCAGGAGCCAGAGCAGTCCGAAACCACTCCGTTTTATCCCCGCTCTCCCTATGCCTGTGCCAAATTGTATGCGCATTCGATGACGGTCAATTATCGGGAAAGTTTCGAGATGTATGCCTGCAGCGGCATCCTGTTCAATCATGAGTCACCCCTTCGCGGGCTGGAGTTTGTCACCCGCAAGGTCACCGACGGTGCTGCTCGAATAGCCGAAGGGCTGCAGAAAAACTTGCGCTTGGGCAACATTGATGCCAAACGCGACTGGGGCCATGCCGAAGACTACGTCAGGGCCATGTGGATGATGCTGCAGATGGAGCAGCCCGATGATTTTGTCATCGCCACGGGGGTCACCACCACGGTTCGCGACATGTGTCAGCTGGCGTTTGATCATGTCGGCCTGAATGCCGATGATCATATTGTGATCGATCCCGAATTCTTCCGACCTGCCGAAGTCGAAGTCTTGCTGGGCAATCCGGGCAAAGCACGTGATGAGCTGGGCTGGGAACCGAAAATCAGCCTCAAACAGATGATTGAACAGATGGTGGATGCGGATCTGGTTCGCATCAGGCAAGGGCGAGAATGAGCCTGATTGAGCGCTCGTGAAAGTCCTGCTGACCAATGGCAGCGGGTTTGTTGGCGGCCATCTGATCGATGCACTCGACGATGGTCAGCATGAGATTCATGCCTGGCATATTGATCCGATCAACGATGAACATCGGAAGATGCCGGTGCATTGGACTAAGCAGGACATCACTGATCACTCAGGCGTTAGTCATCAAATTCAGCAGCTG
>QIKT01000131.1 GCA_003233095.1 Oceanospirillales bacterium
TCAGCATCTCCTGGAACTGGCTGAGATCCTCTTGGGACTTGATGTTCTTGGCAGCCGCCTTAGCGAGTACCAGTAGTTCATTCCTGTTCATTATGCCTATCCTCACCCATGTTTGGGTCTAATGATAGACAGTTACACAGAATTTGGGACATTCTCAAATACCCCGCCCCTTGGGGCGGGGATGTTTATTAGCGGTGCAATTCGCCTCAAGAGATCGAAAAATATGACTCAAATCGGCTGTTCCTCGCGACGATCTGTTAAGTCCAACAGGCTGCCAGGCTGTAGCCGGCAAAAACAGGTGAAGGCAGATCAATGCAGTCGATGACTCGCCTCGGTTTCAGCACCGTTGCCATTGCTGGCTTCATCAACACCGTCCTCAGGTGGCCAGTCCTTTTCCTCATCGACCTCCTGCTCCCAGTCGTAGACTCGACGCTGATATTTCGGATCATCATGTCGAAACAACCAGGCGCACAACACCGCCGGCAAGGCTCCAAACAGATGCGACTCGAATGAAATACCTTGTTCTCGAGGCAAAATGGTCAACAGCATGCCGCCATACAGGAAGAATGCGGACATCATCAACACCAGTGAGCGCTTGTCACGACGCAACAGCCCGGCGACTAGCAGAAAGAACAGAAACCCATGAGTCAGACCACTGGCACCAAAGTGATAGCTGGGACGGGCAAACAACCAGACGCCAATACCGGACAGAACCCAGATGATCGCGAGTGTTTTCCATCGAGAACGAGGATAGCCATAGACAAACAGGGTGCCCAACACCAGGATGCTCAGGGTGTTATTGACCAGGTGCGACCAGGAACCGTGAATCAGTGGGGCAGTCATGATGCCGAGCAGATGGGCCGGATCCCCTGGATACACCCCCAGCCGGTACAGGCCCAGATCCAGCCCCACATCAAGCAGACGAATGACCCACAGCAGGGTAATGAATGCCAGCACTTGAATGAGGCTAGGCGTCAAACTGTATTGAGTATCCATCCTCAGATGTACAGGTCAGACTGAGTGTTTTCAATCCTGATCGTCGTCACCGATCCGATTCAATCGTCATTTGATTAGTCAATGCGAACCTCATAAGAGCTGAACTTACGGATGTTGATCACGCCGCTGTCGAGCAGCAGATATTGTCCCTTGATCCCTTCCAGAACTCCCTCCACCAGTGGATTGCGATCCAGATTGTGAGAGACAATCTTGTCTGGATATTGCCGCACCGGATACTCGATACTGACCGTCTGGGCATCATCCAGCGCGGTAATGGGACCGTCGTCAAAGCGGGCTTGCACGACTGAAAATTGATCATAAAGCGTCTCTCTGAGCATCGCAGACTGCTCAACCAGGTCCATCGGATCGTTGCCGCCGCGCAGCATCGTGCGCCAGTTTGTCTTGTCAGCGATCTGCGACTTGAAGGCCATTTCGACCAGTCCGGATTGTCTGCGAGAACTGACCTGAAACATCGGGATGGCCTGTGTCGCGCCCTGATCAATCCAGCGTGTGGGTACCTGAGGTTCACGAGTGATCCCGACCTTCAGCCCCGAGGTATTGGACAAGTAGACGATGTGTGGCTGAAAACAATGGGCTTGACCCCACTCAGGTTCGCGGCAGGTACCCTCATGATAATGACAGGTTTCCGGTTTGACGATACACAGGTCGCAGGCGGCCAGTGAGCGCATGCAGGGAAAGCAGTAGCCCTGAGAAAAACTCTTCTTGGTCGCACGTCCGCAGTTCTTGCAGGCTATGTTGCCGGTGAACTCGAGTCGGATAGGATGACCGATGCGCTCATTCAGTGGCACCTCTTCATCGCCAACCGGCATCCAGTATTGAACCGGCTGGTCGAGTTGACTGCGCATTTTTCTCAGCATTCCGGTCGGCATGCCTGTCTCCTCTATGGATCAGGCGGCAGTGTATCAATGACCGCTGAAAAAATCCTTACCTGGCAGCCTGTCAACGACTGTTCGCCGCAATGCAGGTATAATCGCCGGTTCAGATCGACATCATGGAGCATCAATGCCCCGCACTGACGCACACCACCTCTGTGCCCCACGAGCAGGCCTGGCTGGCCGACTGCTGATCATCATTGCGATGACCGCAAGCATGCTCACCGAGCTGATAGCCGATGATCAGACACTTTTCAGGGTCATCAGCGTGCCGCTTGCGATGACGCTCTCGCAAAACGTTCTCGTCGCTGACCTGCACCCCTCGCCCGGACAGGAGCTGATTCTGATCGGCTATACCGACCAGGCGCCCCGATTGATGATGATCTACAGCATCGGTGACACCACGGCTGCCAGCCCGCCTCGGCTGATCCAGTCGCTGTCGTTGCCCAATGACCTGCTGTTCTATGATCTCAACCAGCAACCGGGTCAGGCAGATCAACTGCTCTGGTTATCAAATCAGGGCGTGCTGAGCTACAACGTCGACAGCAATGCACTGAGTCTGCTTCATCCAACCCGCTCGATCTTCCTTCAACCAGAAGCAAACTTTCTCGCACCGATGGACTTTTCACTGGACTTGAACGGTGATGGACGCGAAGACCTGGTCATTCAGGACTTCCACGAGGTTCATCTGTTCCTGGCCGGAGCAGAGGGACAATGGCAGGCCCAACACCTGCCGGTGCAGGCCCGCATGCAGCTCAACGAAGGTCGACCCGTGTATGCTCTGAACCCGTTGTATTCAACGCGCATGAATGCCGATGACCAACTCGACCTGGTGACATTCGGCGCTGAAGGGCTGCGCTACTACGCACAGAATTCAGCAGGCCAGTTTGCCAGCGAGCCGGTCATTCAGACGCTGCCCTTTCAGATCAGTCAGCGCGAATGGTGGGAGACCCGAAACGCCGATGGACAGCAGCCCGACCTCAGTGACCTGAGCCACCGCAAACTGGTCAGAGCCACCGATCTGAACGGCGATCAATCACTGGATCTGATCGTCAAACACACCACCAGCTCCGGGGTCTTCAAACAGCGCAATGATTACGAGGTGTTTCTGGGAGTACGTGACAGTGCCGGCCTGAGTTTCCCAGTAACGGCCAATAGCGCCTTGCGTTCGGACAGCACTCAGTTCGACATCGTCATCCATGACTTCAATCAGGACCAGCGACTGGACATCTACATCCCGTCGCTGGACATCGGCGTCGGGCAGATCATCAGCGCACTGGTGAGTGGCGAGGTCGATATGGACTATGATTTCTACACGATGGGCGATGATGGCGCCTATCCGATCGAGGCGAATCTGAACAAGGAAGTGAAAATGACCTTTGATCTGTCTTCCGGACGCAGCGACAGCCCGCTGATGCTGGTCTCGGACTTCAATGGCGACGGCCTGTCCGATCTGCTGGTCAATCGAGGTGACAAACAACTGCGACTGCATCTGGGTGAACGCAGTGAGCGGCTGTTCAGTCGGCGCTCACAGACCCAGACCCTGTCCTTGCCCAGCGACGGCTCACTGGTGCAGGCGGTCGAACTGAATAACGATGGCAAGACCGACGTGCTGTTTCGCTACAGCCGCACCGATGAGCCTGCCCAGCAGCAGATGCTTATGTTGCTGATAGCGCGCTGATATCGCGAGATGCGAATCGATTTAACAAATCATTTTCACTTGCTCACGTACAATTCAAATATGTTTGCCTCCCCATTCCTGATATCCCGACTTCTGCTTGTGCTGGCCATTGTGTTGCTCAGCGGATGTCAGTCCAATCCGGTCACTCTGAACGCCGAAAATCGGCCGCAGATGGATTTTTCCGGCAACTGGGAACTCGATTTTCAGCTCAGTGATGACTTGAACGACAAGCTCGAACTGGAATACCTGCTGGCCAGACGCTCCGCCGAGTTGGCGCGCAATGAACCGCCCCGTGCCTTTGGCGGGCCTCGGATCAACCTCAACCGGGTTGACCGCTCTCTGCGCTCATTGATCGATCTGGGTCGCTTCACTGAAATGATTACCCGCAGCAACGAGTTGGATATTAATCACCGGGACGATCGAATCATCATCAGCCGAGTCGATGATTACCCGCTCGAATGTCACTTTCATGACGGATTGGCAAGGGCGGACAGCGAAGCATTGGGCACTGAGCTGTGCGGATGGGATCAACATCAACTGGTGTTTCTGGTTGTTCTGGAAGACGGTCTGAGAGTCCGTCACCGATTGACTCTGTCACCGGAATCCGAGCACATCAATATTGCAACCACCGTCACTGCAGGTTCGGGATCACCGTTCACCCTCAATCGGGTATTCAGTCGATTCGAACCGCTGGAGGAGGAATCAAACTGCGTCGAAACGCTGGCCCGCAAGCGAGTCTGCACACGACTGCCACCCGAATCATGAAACCCAAAACACTCAGAACACTGTCATTGCCGCTGATCCTGACCACCCTGATCAGTGCCTGCGGCAACCCGACCAAAGCGCCAGTGGCACCGCCTCTGCCAGAGCCTGTCAACATTCAACTCGATCAGTATCAACCCGGCCAGGCGCAATTGTCGCCCACATTGAACCTGACGCTGACACCCTTTGACGATGCGACGTCCGCCGACCCATCGGTCGCCAGTCGAGAGGTCTCGGACACCTTACGTCGTGCCGAAGGCTATTACCTTGCCTGGCAACTGAGTCAAACGCTCGAACGCACTCAGCATTGGGGGGCAGTTCGACTGACTCCACGCGCAG
>QIKT01000190.1 GCA_003233095.1 Oceanospirillales bacterium
TTATTACGCGAAAAAGTGAAGGCGCCGTTGTAATGCTCTCTCTCGAAGACTATGAGTCTCTCGAGGAAACTACCTACCTACTACGAAGCCCTAAAAACGTTAAACGGCTTTTTGAATCCACTTCTCAGCTCGAAGCAGGCAAAGGAGTCGAAAAGGATCTGAACGAGTGAAATTCATATTCTCGGAGAACGCCTGGAACGACTACTTTTACTGGCAAAAAACAGACAAAAGAATACTAAAGCGCATCAACCTGTTGATAAAAAATGTGCGGCGTTCACCATGCGAAGGTATCGGTAAACCAGAACCACTAAAACATGCCTTATCTGGCTATTGGTCTCGGCGCATCAGTGATGAGCATCGCTTCGTCTACAAGATAAGCGGCGACTCTATGTTCATCGCTCAACTCCGATACCACTACTAACTATCCCTTCACGTATAACGACCGAGTTAAGTTGCGTATTTTTCTTTGGAGGGCCATCACGACCACGGGACAGCAGCGCTTGAATGGGTCATTTGAGGGCAGAGCGTCGGAAAGACTGATCAGCGTTTGAGCAACTGATTCAATGAAGTCTTCGAAAGAATCAGGGACACCCAGTGCGCATACTGTTCGGCTGAGGGGTGCAGGCCGTCATCCGCCACCCCCTCAGGGTGCGTGTCCAGATTCTGGGTCGAGGCAGTGATGTCAACATGAACGGCCGAGGCCTTTACGGCCTGCTCCAGTACGACACGGTTGAAGCGGGCCACCGCTTGTGATTCCTGCTCGGTTTGACGCCCGACATCGGCGGCAAACGACGTTCGGCTCCAGTCCGGAATGGACAGCACCAAGACCCGACCAGGACGATCCTGCACCAGAGATCGAGCCTGGTCGAGCAGGGCGGCAAATTCTGACTCGAAGTCCTGTACCGGGAGGCCTCGATACTGATTGTTGACGCCCACCGACAGCGAGATCAAATCGTAGGGTGGCAGGAGCGTCGCGCGATCCAGAGCGGCCTTGAGTTCGCCACCGGTCCAGCCGGTGCGAGCAATGATCCTGGGATTAGCCATCTTGATCCCCTGCTCACGCAGGCGATTGACCAGCTGCACGGGCCACCGCTGTTCTGGGGTGACTGTCTCGCCAATGGTATAGGAGTCGCCCAGCGCCAGGAATCTCAGCGGCTCAGTCATTGCCGGGTCTCCTCGCGATCACTGCACGGATACAGCGCTGTTCGGTCCGGAATCGATCAATCACCGCTGATCCAGCAGGTGCTTCGGGGGGGGCATCTGCAGGAAAAAGCCGTCGCCTTCAAGGGCAGACCGCACTTGGTCAACCTCCACTCTGGCCAGTTTCTCGCGCTTGGCCAGATCCAGATGCATGACGATGCTCAATGACCCAAGGCGCTCGGCAAGCGCCTCGGGCAGGTCCTCGAGAATCGACTCATCACGAACATACAAATAGGCATCCGGCTCGCGTTGCCCCTTGTAGACGATGCAGCGCACGATCAGAACTCGGTCGGTGCCGGTGGAGCAACCATGTCCTCATCAACCTGCTGCTCCAGTTGTTCAAGCAGATGGGCCACGGCGCGTTCCAGAGTCGGGTCCTTGCCGGCTGCGACCAGCTCAGGCCGATCCCAGACTTCGATATCGGGTGCAACACCCTCATTCTCGACCGCCCAGTTGCCGTCGGTATCCATGAAGCGGAAGGTCGAGGCCAGGATCGAGCCGCCATCGGCCATCGATGGATTCCCGGAAATGCCGATCAAACCGCCCCAGGTGCGAGTGCCAATCAATGACCCCAAGCCCAGCTTCTTGAAGTAATAAGGGAACGCATCGCCACCTGAACTTGAATAGTGGTTGATCAGTGTGGCCTTGGGGCCGACATGAGCGACGGTCGGCGTCGGCAAGGGCTTCAGCCCGCGTCGCTTCCAGTAGTTCAGCGGTGTCCGACTGACAATCTCGATCATCCGATCCGGAATGAAGCCGCCGCCGTTGTAGCGCGCATCAAAAATCAGGGCGTCCTTGTGGACCTGCGGTGCGAAGTCCTTGTTCAACTCACGGTTACCCGGGCCTGCGGTATTGGGCAGGTGGATGTATCCGATGCGACCACCGGACAGCTCATCAACCATGCGCTTGCGCTCGTTGACCCAGGTCAGATAGCGAAGCGGAATTTCCGAAGCAATCGGCGTCACTGTGACATCGCGCGCTCCCGAAGGCCGCGGGGAGTCGTTGACGGTCAATAGGGTCTGCTTGCCCGCGGTGTTCTCCAACAACTCATAGACGTTGCTGACATCGGTGACTGAGCGGCCATTGATCGCAATCAGATACTCACCTTCAGCGACATTCACCCCAGGCACGGTCAGAGGAGAGACGGTGTTCTGGTGCCAGTTTTCACCATCCATGATTGAGCTGATCTGCACATAGCCAGATGAGTGTGGTGTCAGGTCCGCACCCAGCAAACCGCCTTCGACGCGATCGACACTGATCTGATCTCCGGACTGTACATAGATATGCCCGGCATTCATTTCACCGGCAATTTCGCCGAACAGGTAATCCAGATCCTGACGATGGCGCACGTGTGCTACCAGCGGCAGATACTTGTCGTGCACCGCCTGCCAGTCGTTGCCGTGCATGCCTGGATCGTAGAACCAGTCACGCAGGATTCGCCACCCATCGGTGTACATCTGACGCCATTCGACCATCGGGTCGATCTTGACCGTCATGTTGGACAGATCCAGCATGTGATCGTCCAGCTTCTGATCTGCCTTGGCATCGATAATGGCATAACCATCGCCCGAGCTGATCAGCAGCTTCTGTCCATTGGCAGACAGCGTATAACCTTGCACACCGGTGACCACTGACGCCTCTTCTTCGTCGGCCAGGTCGAAACGCATGAGCTCATTTGGACCATCGCCAAATTTGACATAGAAGACCGCGTCGTCATTGGCGCTGATTCCGGCGTAACTGCCACCCTGCTGCATCAACGGCTGAATACGTTGATCAAAGCCGCCAAAATCAATCGACACGATGACCTTGTCAGCAGGCTTCTCTTCGTCCTTGTCACCCTTGTCGTCACTCTCTGCCTCGATGGCAACTTCATCGCTCTTGGGCAGGAACAGCCCCTCGGTCTCGTTGGTCAGCAGACCTGCGTAAACACGCGTGGCATCGGTATACAGATAATTGAACTCGTAGCTGGAGAACGTCAGGTTGTAGTCGCGGTTCGAGGTGAAATACAGATAGCGACCTTTCGGATCGAAGACCGGCTCCGATTCTCCGCTCTGGTCGGAGGTCAGCTGTCGGCTGCGTTTTGAGTCGACCCCATACATCCAGATACTGTCGATGCTGGCCTCATTGGTCTTGGTATAGGCCAGCCAGCCACTGTCCGGCGACCAGCTGAAATCAGTGATGTCGTTGTAATCGGATCGGTCGACACGGGTCGACTTGCCATTGTTGAGAGTGACAATGGTCAACTGCTGGTTCTTGTCGGCATAGGCCATCATGCTGCTATCTGGCGACCAGATCGGGTCAAAGCGCCAGATGCCACCATCGGTGGTCACCTGCCGGGCCGGCTCGCTACCCATCTGATCCTGAACGTACAACTCGTATTCCCCGGTCGCATCGCTCAGATAGGCAATAGACCGGCCATCTGGAGACCAGCTGACCGAAATCTCACGGGCCGCAGGAGTCTTTGACAACGCTCGAATGACCCCGTCTTCTGCGGGTACCGAAAACACCTCGCCACGCGCACCAAACACCGCACGCTTGCCGTCCGGTGACAGGTCCATCGATTCCACCTGATCAGCGAGATTGACGAACCGCGCACGCGCTTCGGGGTAATCGTCTTCGATCATGATGTCCAGGCGGGTTGAGCCTGCACTTCCGGGAACGTATCGATACAACGCGCCACCGGCTTCATAGACAATCTCATTGGGCCCGGCGCTGGCCCACAACACATCAAAGCCATCATGGCTGGTCAGTTTCTGGTGATTGCCATCCTGCTGATAGCGAAACAGGTTCAGCGTGTAGTCTCGATCGGAGGTGAAGTAAATGTTCTCACCGACCCACAGCGGTTGATGATCGGTTCCATCATGAGTGGTCAGTCGTTCACTGGTATTGGCCTCAAGATCATAGATCCAGACATCCTGTGCTCGTCCGCCTCGATAGCGTTTCCAGGTTCGAAATTCACGATCAATCGGCGTATACACCATCTTTGTGCCATCCGGAGAGAGCATGCCGGCGCCCCCTTCCGGGATCGCCAGTGGCTGTTCGAGGCCGCCATTGACAGGCACCAGATAAGGCCGCCCCATGCGCTGACCCCAGGGAAGTCGATTGGCACGAACCAGAACATTCTCCCCATCGGGTGTCCAGTCCAGTATGCGATAGTCATAGCCCCCGCGTGGCGCCATGGCTCCCACATCGTTGTAGTAGGTTAACTGCGTCGGCATGCCACCTGAGACCGGCATCATATAGACCTGGCGATTGCCGCTGTATTCGGCTGAGAAGGCAATCATGCTGCCGTCGGGTGAAAACTTGGGAAACAGCTCGCTGCCGTGATGTGAGGTCAATCGACGCGCCTGGCCCTGATTGTTGCTCAACTGGGCATGATACAGATTGCCGGCGTGAACAAAGGCCACCTGGTCGCCGTGTATATCGGCGTATCGCAACAAGCGCGCTGGCTCGTTCATCTGAGCAGCCACCGATGTGGTCAACCAGAGCAATGATGCAAGCAGCAATGAGGGAATGGGGCGATGAGGCATGCGACTGTCCTTCTGGTGATTAACCGGCATAGTGTAGCGGCCACACTCAAACTGGGCCAGTAGACTGATGGACTATATGCAGTAATGACGGTGATCAGTCAGCTTTTGGCCCTTGCAATTGCAGACTGATTGGCACATATAGGAGTGGTAGATTCGGGTCGAGGAGACCACAGTGAGCGAGATCAGATTAGCCGCCATTGAAGATGTCGGATGCATTGCTCGGTTCAATCAGAACATGGCCATGGAAACTGAAGGCCGCCGCCTTGATGACGCCACCATTGAGGCTGGCGTCTGTGCGGTCCTGAACGATCCAGCGCGCGGCTTCTATCTGGTTGCAAGCGATGGGCCAAAGCCGGTCGGCTGTCTGATGGTCACCCATGAATGGAGCGACTGGCGCAACTACTGGTTCTGGTGGATTCAGAGCGTGTTCATCGAGCCGGACTATCGTCGCCAGGGCATCTACTCAATGATGTATGAATCTGTTCTGGAACGCGCTGCTGATCGTCCCGATGTCGGTGGATTCAGACTGTACGTGGAAAAGGACAATGTGCGCGCCCAGCAGACCTATCTGGCACTGGGGATGACACGCTGTGATTATCAGATGTTTGAAACCGGTTCAGCAACGGTTCAAGCGGACCATGGTCCAATACCGTCATGAAAACAACCCTGACCCTGCTGGCATTGCTAACATTGCTGAACGTCTCCAGCGCCGGTGAACTGACCTTGAAGCAGACAGTAGCCGAGATCCCGATTTCGGAGGTCAGCCTTCGCTTGATCGCGCGCTCACGCGGTGATTATGAGCATCTGGGCAAACGTCAATCGCAAGACGATCTGATCGCTATGGTCACCGAAACCCCAGGTGCGATCGAGTATGTCTACATTTCCGGAGAAGACCTGACCATCCAGCACCTGCTGGAGCTGGCTCGCATGGGCCAGACGCACGGTTTTCAGACGCTCTATCACCAGAACGGCGTACTGAAACTCATCACGGTGGAATAGGTCAGCGATCCGGCCCGGTCACGCTGAGGTGCTGCAAACTGGCCTGACGCAGCTAATCGGCGACATGAACCAGCATCCCGGTTGATGAGACAAAACTGGCAACGATGACCGCTCGTTGTGATTGCTCATCGCCCTGATTGCCAGCCAGT
>QIKT01000228.1 GCA_003233095.1 Oceanospirillales bacterium
GATCACTGGGAAAACGTGGTTACCGCCTGCAGTCGCTGCAACCATCATAAAGGCTGCCGGACACCGCATCAGGCAGCCATGAGCTTGCTGGCCGTACCCTATCGCCCCAACTGGGCCGAGTATCTGGTGCTGGCCAATCGCAGAATTCTGGCCGACCAGATGGATTTTCTGACTCCATTTCTGCCCACACGATAACCACGCCATGGACGGCGTGGTCTTTTCAATTCCGAACGTCTAAGCAATCAGAACTCAAATCCGTCGTTGAAAATCAGAACACCTGGAATATTCACCGATCCAGTCTCACCGGCGAAGTTGGTCGGCGAGTTGGTCATCGAGTTGAGATTGTCATCAATCGACCAAGCCCCGTCACTGGGTACATCATCGCCGGTCAGGTTGATCACATCCTGATCGGGTCCAAAGTTCAATTCGATACTGGCAGCAGCTGGATCCAGGAAGTTGTCAGGCAAGATGAAACCTGAGGTCACCGCAGCAGGTAGCGCAGGAAAGTTGGCGGTAGCAATCAACAATCGCCGGTTCAATGTCGGTGCCCCGGAATCATCGGAAAGGTGAACGTGATGGTGTTTCCATCCGAGGTCGCCACCAGCAGCCTGTCGGACTAAACATGGTCTACTGCGCAAAACCCGAGTTTGGCCAGATGTCCCGACCTTGTTCGTTAAATAGCGGTGCTATTCGCCTCAAAAGATCGAAAAACATGACTCAAATCGACTGTTCCTCGCGACGACCCGTTAAGCCCGACAGGCTGCTGGTCCCACAGCTTGTGCAAAATCTCATCATCACCATCGCCGATCGCATGTGGTCACGTTGGCTGCGCATCTGCTCAGCTCTCGAATCCATCCGTGAAGATATCTGAGGTAATTTCCAGCGCGGAGTCATCATCACGAACAAATCGAAAGAACTCCTGACTCGGTATCATGTTACGTGTCCCCGATAACACATAGCCCAATACGTAGACTGAACCAACATTGGTGACAGGCGGGTTCCAGACCAGGTTTCGCATCATGACGCTGCCAAAAGTGTCTGTATGAGTGAGTGACATCCCGGAACCGTCACAATCTCGTACCCCGGCGCTTACATCAAATGTGCCAACAGGCGTTCCCGCTTCATCGACCACGCTGAACATCACGCCCGTAAAGGTCGGCCCATTCAAAGTGAGAGTCACCGGGACACCCGGCTGGTAGTCCAGGGTACTGCTGGTCACGCTGTACGGGCCTGGCGTCTCGTTACGTTGCCGCGAAGCCATTGCAGTAATGGTTTGAAAATCTGCAACCACCGTGCACGTTCCAGCACCGCCAGGAAATGCCCACGCGGCTGAGCTGGGAAACAGACACAAAAGGGCCACATAGACAGCATGTCGCATTGAGATTCTCCTTGTGGCATTCACTGCCAAATGACTCGGAACTCAACTATCTCACAAGGCCAATACGGTAGCTAGTCAGACAGGCCAATCAGCCTGATCAACTTGAAGATCCCAGACCATCGTCACACACCGCTATCCTGACAAAATCTATTCCATCAAGGGGTCACGCGGACTGGAAACCCCTCAAAAGTCTTGTTCTTGTCGACTCGGCGCTGATCCACCATAGGGAAATAATTCTTCCAGATCAGTTCGCCGCGCCAAATACCCCAGCGCTGATCAGAGCAACGCCAAATGACTTGGTGAAATACACCGATGGCTGGTTCAGTCTCAGGACCAGAATCAGGGCATCGTCCGGAAGATCGAGTTCAGCGAGCTGCTGGCTGACATTAACCTCATCGAGCACATGCAGTTTGACCGCGCCCTTGGTGGTTCGGAAATCTGCCCAGGGGAAAACGGAAAGACATAGGTCGATGGTCGAGGCATCCAGCGAGTACAACTGATTCTTGAACCGAAAATCATGTCCGGAACCTTTCCTTGACAGCGCTTGAGCAACTTTCCAAACAGAGCCTCGTACAGGCTATAGGGCGTGTTCTCATTGATCCGCGCCAGGATTGAAACGGGACATTCTGCTGCTGCCCAGGTGGTAGAGCCTATGGGCTTGGGCGGAGACATTCTCAATGATGTCACGCAAGCTGTTGCGGCCAGCCAGTTGCCCCAAGGTGAGGGTCACGAACTGTGACCAACGCGATGCAGTCCGGAAGGACCGACCCGAATGATACTGCTTGGCCAAGGTCTCAAATTCATGTCTCGGAACAAATCTTAGTATTTGAGCGAAGATCGTATTACAATGAGCCATGGCCTGATTTTCCTTTGTAGAGCAATAGGTTGTCGATAAACATATGGTGTCAAATCCGGGGAAATCAGGCCTCTTTATTTACTGGTTAACGGGACAGCAGTGTTCCGAAATTAATAACCATACACACTTCTTGGTTCTTCAAATCAGAAGGAGGTAATGTTGATAAATAAGTTACTTAAGGGTTTTTCGTTCCAACAGTTCAGAAGTCCCTACAGCAGCAATTGCATCGATGAGGCCTGTTCAAGATGTCGTTCGACATGACTGCTGAGAGGACACAGCACTAACACAATGAACCGTCTCGAGATTGACATCATGGCGAAGCGACCCCTCTCCCCTACCTTCGAGCTTCATCGATAAGCGGATGGATTTCCAATGGGTCGCCATCGCTCTGGGAGACGTCGTCTGGATGTCGCTGGCGTTTGCGCTTGGTTTTCTGTCACGGTCGGTAGGACTGCCACCGATGGTGGGCTTCCTGATAACAGGGTTCCTGCTCAGTATCCAGGGTGTCGCCAGCGGCGAGGTGCTGCAGAAGCTCGCTGATCTGGGCATTACCTTGCTGTTGTTCACAGTCGGCTTGAAGCTCAATATTCGCACTCTGGCCAGGCCACAAGTATGGGCCGTCACAGGTCTGCAGACGTCAATTGTCGTGGTGGTATTTGGTTTTGCTATCTATGCGCTGGCGTTGCTCGGTACGCCTCTGTTCTCGGAACTTGATTTCCCTGGCGCGATGTTGATCGCTTTCGCGCTGAGCTTCTCAAGCACCGTCTTCGTCGTCAAGGTGCTTGAAGACAAGGGCGAATTGACCTCGCTGCATGGACGAATCGCCCTTGGCATTCTGATCATGCAGGATCTGGCCGCCGTCGTGTTCCTGGCGATCACCATGGGCAAATGGCCGTCCCCATGGGCCCTGTTGATTGTGCTTCTGTTTCCGTTGAGGCCTGTATTGCTTCACATGCTCCAGCGTGTCGGCCGTGGTGAACTGATGGTGTTGTATGGATTTCTGCTCGCACTGGGTGGTGCAGAGATATTCGAATTGGTGGGGCTTAAGGGAGATCTGGGTGCTCTGTTCATAGGCGCGTTGATCGCCAGCCATCACAAAGCCGAAGAGTTGGCCAAAACCATGCTGAGCTTCAAGGATCTGTTCTTGCTCGGCTTCTTTCTTTCCATCGGAATGTCCGGTCAACTATCGATGGAAATCGTTGTGATCAGCCTGTTGATCACGCCGTTCCTGCTATTCAAGTCGGCTTTATTCTTTGGCCTGCTGGTCGCATTCAAATTGCGTGCGCGAACTTCATTACTGACGTCGCTGAATCTGACCAACTACAGCGAGTTTGGGCTGATCGTCGCTGCAATCGGTGTCACCAGCGGTTGGCTCGAAAACGACTGGCTCATGATTCTTGCGCTGTGTGTTTCTCTGTCGTTTGTGATTTCAGCCGTATTGAACACGAGTTCAAAGTGGCTGTACATCCATCATGGCAAGTTCTGGCGACGTTTCGAGCGTCCCGAACGTCTTGCCGATGATCGCTTGATCGATATAGACCGTGTCGCGGTCATCGTCATCGGCATGGGCCGTGTTGGTACCGGTGCATACGACAAGATGCGTGATCTCCATGGTGATGCCGTGATCGGTATTGACATCGATCCGGTCACCGTAAGACGACAACGTGCTACGGGCCGCAAGGTACTGCCAGGCGACCCAAGCGATGCGGATTTCTGGGATCGTGTCCAGGCAGCCCACACCCTGGAGCTGGTGATGTTGACATTGCCAAAGCTCAACATGAGCCTGGCGGTACTCGATCAACTTGCAGCCGCATCGTTCAAGGGACAAGTCGCAGCCACTGCGCGATTTTCCGACGAGGTCGAAGCACTGCAGCAGGCAGGCGCCTCAACGGTCTTCAATATCTACGCAGAGGCAGGCGCAGGGTTTGCTGCGCACGTTCTTGACAATGACCCAGGTCAGTCCATCAAAAAATAATCATGCAACGCCGAGCGGGCGTATTTGACGCTCAAGACAGCCGTTCACGACTTGTTCAGAGGCTCCTTGAGCTTTGCCTTTACGCCGCCGGTGTCGCTGGATGACGGCCGCTGCCAGGGTCTCGGACATTTGCAATAGATCACTGGAGCGAACTGCATTTTCAAAACGCGACAGTGTCGCTTGGGAGGCCAACGCCGAACCGCTTATCGGGTCACGTCCGGCCAACAGCTTGAAGACCGGATCATCAGCAATACGCGCTGCATCGTTACCATCAGCATCACCACAGGCAATGCCGAACATCCGTTGCTGAAAAATCTCCTGACAGGAATGCTGCACCTTGGAGGACTGACGATTGTCAGTGAAAC
>QIKT01000043.1 GCA_003233095.1 Oceanospirillales bacterium
CAGGTCTGGCTGGATCAACGCTACTCGGACATTGCCACATCCGGAGACTATCCCGATCGCGCCCGCAACGTCACCGAACCCTTCGATGATCTGTTCAGCCAGATCGCCAATGACCTGCTGAAGCAAGCCCGTCAGCGCGACGCACAGCAGCGACAACGGCTGATTGATCTGGCCCGGATGCGCTATGCCCTGTCATTGGACTCGGTAGCTTGGGGCGGCTACCTGCAGCAAAGTGATCAGGGCGCTTGGTCGCTGATCCGGCTGCCTGCCCAAAGCGATCCTGTGATGGCACGAATTGATCGCATCCGCGACAGCGACCTGCTGTTTCTCGACACCGTCGATACGCACATTACGCAGACCGCCACCGGTCTCGCCGAGACCTACTGGTTATGGCGCAAGTATCGGCATGACTACACGCTGGAAAAGCGACGCCAGGACGCCTCCTCGGCCAATCAGAAACGCAGCGGCCCTCGCAGCTTGTCGGCGATGCGAGACATCTACGGCGACTATCAGGAATCCAGATATGCCGAACAGGCAATCGCCGAACTGGCAGTGACCTTCAGTGGCGAGGTCTCCGAGGATGTCGTCCAGGTCGACAACGAGTTGGTAAAACTGGGGGGCAGCCTCGATCAGCGGCTGGTGCAGTGGCAGTCACTGATCCAGCGCATCTATGAGGAAGAAACAGGCCTGCCGACTGTGCAGGAACTGCCCTGATCTGACCATCATGGCGTTTGCCGCTGATGCGCTGAACAATCTCTCCTTACACTGTCTCACAGGCCCAATCCTTGTGAGACATCCTGATGAAATTACTGCTAGGGAGCCTCTGAATAAGTCTTAAGCGGATTGGATTGAGATGGCAAATACGTCCGATCAAGGCGCATGAATCGAGTCATAGTGGTGCTATGGCATGCAACGCAGAGGGGGCGTGTTTGACGCTCAAGACAAGCGGTCATGACTTGTTCAGAGGTTCCCTGGGGAGCCTGTCGGACTTTCCGGGTCGTCACGAGGAAAAGTCGATGATCTGAGTCTGCCGATGTTTGATCCGGCGGTGCGTGGAAAAACCGATCGATTCGTGTTCCGTTTTGTCAAACTGGCAACAGCCGGTTCAGCCGATCCAGAACCACGGTGACAGCATCATGTACAACAACCCCAGACTGAAGGCCAGATAGACAACAAAGCGGACAGGTTGCTGGCAAAACTCCTGCCATAGCGTGTGTCGCTCGCCACGAGTTTCTCGCTCGGCGCGTTCAGCCCGAACGCGAATGACTCGCTGACCCTGATAGTCATCGATCAGCATCTTGACGTGATCCTTCTCGGAGTTGTTGACCAGCCACAGACCCGGCATGGACATGCCCCAATTACCGGCGCTGGTTTCATAGTAATCGACATCATGTTGATCGAGCAGTTCACGGACCTCGCGCGCTTCGTCATCGGGGACGCCTCGCAAACGGAAAATTAGTTTGGCCATGACCGACCTCGCGATAAACAGATGATGCAGAAGTCGCGACAATTCACGATCAGCATTGAAGTAAAGAGGATGGAGATATCGAGCCAAAAATGGCGGAGCGGACGGGACTCGAACCCGCGACCACCGGCGTGACAGGCCGGTATTCTAACCAACTGAACTACCGCTCCAGCAGCTCGTTCCAGACCAGATCTGGAGGCGCGTGATTGTACTGCACTGAGAGGGGGAATCAAGTCTTTCAGACGAAATATGAAAAATAGTCCGCGATCACCACTCTGACTGCTCACTGGACGACTGGTATGCAAGCGGCAGAGTACTCTCTGGGCCATGAGCCTACCTAGCTTAACATGATCAACTGCGGAAAATTCGTTGTGGCCAGATTTTTGAATATTTTTCGTTGAATAGCGGTGCTATTGGCCTCAAAAGATCCAAAAATCTAACTCAAATCGGCTTTCCCTCGCGTTGATCGGTCAAGTTCGGCAGCCTCCTGGATAGGCATTCGATGTTCGACCTGGCCGGTCATTGATGTTCCCAGGAGTTCGGATTGCCTCGATCTTTGGGGCTGAGGCCCAGCGCATCACCTTTCAGAGAGACGCCCAGGCCCAGTACTGTCCGGTTTGCATAATTGAAGTAAGCCACGACCTGATTGATTTCCAGGATTTGAGCGTCGCTCCATCCGGCGCTGCTGAGCAACGACACATCCTCAGCACGCAGTGAACTGGGATCAAGCGTCAGGCGCCTGGCATATTCCAGAGCACATTGCTCAGGGTGCTCGAACAGCTCCGAAATCAGGGTACTGCGCAACGCCTTGCTGATCCCATCGAAGCTCTCTGGATCACCCAGTAGCCGGCTCAGGCCCGCGAGGTGATGTTCGACGCAGTACTCGCACTGATTCAGTTGGCTACACCAGACGCCCAGCGCTTCGGCAAACCAATGAGGAACCGAGTTCTGCGAATGGTGCAGAACGTTCTTGTACAGTGCCATGTGCCCATCGAGCGTGTGAGGCCTGAGCGAATGGACACTCATAATGTTGTCGATATGCTGATCCGGACCCATGATCCGATCATACAGATAGCGCAACAGACCCGATGACTGTGAATATCCGATGATCTTGATCCAGCTCATGCACATCACCCCGGTTAAATGGCAGATCGATCGATTATGGCCAGCTTGCCTGCGCATGACAAATCCACACTGGATATTAACACCGAAGACTCACTCAACTCGTGTTAGCCTTCGTTGAGAAGACTGAATAGCGAAACCCCTGCCATGTCAAAGCAGCCGCCGAGCAAGCAAAACCCTCACATTCCCGAACAGGCATTCGACTTGTATGACGAGTATGCACATGGTCAGATCGACCGCAGACGTTTTCTCAGCGGGCTCTCCAAACTGGCCATTGCCGGTGTGTCCGCTGGTGCCCTGGTTCAGGCACTGAGCCCGAATTACGCCCAGGCTGGGCAAGTCTCTTTCAACGATCCGAATATTCTTGCTCGTTGGCAAACCTTCGCCTCACCCAAGGGGCACGGTAAAGGACGGGGCTATCTGGTCCACCCTGCCGAGCCCACTGAACCGCTCCCGGCTGTCGTCGTCATTCATGAAAATCGTGGCCTGAACCCCTACGTGGCTGATGTAGCACGGCGTCTGGCCAAGGCTGGCTTTCTGGCCTTTGCACCAGACGGTTTGCATCCCGCAGGTGGATATCCGGGCAATGATGATGACGGCCGGCGCATGCAGCGGGAGATGGATCGCGACAAGCTCATTGAAGATCTGTTCGCGGCGGCGCGATTTGTCCACGATCACCCGGACAGCAATGGTCGCCTGGGCGTGGTCGGCTTCTGCTTTGGCGGCAGTATGGCCAATCGGATGGCCGTGGACCTGCCGGAACTGATCGATGCCGCAGTGCCTTTCTATGGCTCACCGCCCGATCTGGAGCGCGTCGATCGCATTCGTGCACCGCTGATGATACAGATGGGCGGCAGTGATCAACGCATCAATGCGATGTGGCCCGACTATCAGGCCCCTCTGGAGGCTCATCAGGTCAACTATCAGGCCCATGTCTATCCTGACGCACCACAGGGCTTTCATAACGATTCAACACCGCGTTATCGACCGGAGGCGGCAGCGCTTGCCTGGCAAAGAGCCATCGACTTCTTCAATCAGCAGCTGACCATATGACAGCAATCGACGGGGTGCAAAGGCCTGACAGCCCGCCTGTGAATCGCCCAATTCGACGACCCGTTTTACCGATCGTGACGCTGGCATTGATCCTCACCAATGTGGCCCTGTTTCTGGGCATCGAACTGTTTCAGCAGCCTCTGATCGAGACGCTCGGCCTGCATTTCCCCAAGCACCAGGATTTCGCCTGGTGGCAGTATGCAACGCATATGTTTATCCATGATGGATGGATGCATGTGCTATTGAACATGATGGTGCTGTGGGTCTTCGGCCGTGCGCTGGAGCAGGTTTGGGGACACGCCCTGATGCTGATCTTCTATGTGGTCATGGGGATTGGCGCTGCGCTGCTGTATGTGCAGTTGAACACCTGGTTGTTCAATCAGGCGGTCGAGACCATTCTGGCTGCCGGCCTCTCGCCCAGCGAACTGCAGCAAATTCTCGCTAATGGTCAATATATTCCAGTAATTGAAGAGACCGCCGTTGCGACCCGTTATTACAACACCACCATGGTGGGAGCCTCAGGTGCCACATTCGGCCTGTTGGTCTGTTTTGCCGTCCTGTTTCCGAACTACAAGTTGATGCTGTTGCTGTTGCCCGTCCCGATCGCGGCGAAAATTCTGGTGCCGTTATTGGTCGCCATGGAGCTGTTCAGTGCCATCACCGGCCAGTCTCTGTTTGGAAACAATATCGCTCATGGCGCTCACCTGGCCGGAGCCTTGCTTGGGTTGACAATCATCTCGCTCTGGTTGACCCTGCTACGATCATCCAGCCCAGAGCAGAAGCCCCCTCAATGACCTCAGAAGTGCCCAGCCAGTCTACTCACTCAGAACCACGACGTTGCGGCCTTTTTCCTTACCCGAATAGAGGAATTCATCCGCTCTGCGGATGCATTCTTCGAGCGTCATGCTGTTCTGATACTGACAGATTCCGAAGGTAGCTGTCACCGAGACTCGGGACTTGTCAATGACCACTTGGCTCTGCTGCATGGCGTCTCGAATGCGTTCGGTCGTGCGCAGCGCGCCTTCGGTATCGGCGTGCAACAAGCAGAAGATGAATTCTTCCCCGCCCCAACGGGCGACCATATCCTGCTGCCTGATCATCGATTGAAACAGATCGCTGATCTTGATCAAAACCCGGTCACCGCCCTCATGTCCATGTCGATCATTGACCTGCTTGAAATGATCGATATCGGCTAGCACGATGCTCAGGTTCATGCCGTCTGCTGCCTGCTGACGCTTGTGTCTGAAAGAATTGATGAACGCCATCCGATTGGGCAAACCGGTCAGATAATCAGTGCTGGCCGTGGCTTCAAGCTGTTCATTGAGACGCTGCAAATCAGCTGCCCTGCTGGCCACCTCGCTTTCCAGCTCACGATTTCGCTGCAGAATCTGATGATTTCGACACAGGTGAATCAGCAGCGCCAGCAGAAGAACTCCCAATACCATCAATACTTTGACCCAGACACGATTCCACCACGCGGGGTGCACAATTAATGGCAAATCAATCTGATGTTCACAGAAGTGGACCCCGAATTTGAGACAGTAGCTTAAGTGAAATTCCTGCGGTAATTTAGATCATCACAGGAGAAGCAGATGAGACGCAAAAGACGCAACCATTTACCGAGGTTCAAGGCTAAGGTCGCCTTGGCAGCCATTAAAGGCGACAA
>QIKT01000089.1 GCA_003233095.1 Oceanospirillales bacterium
ACGGTGGACGTAATGGCGCTGTACACTGACATGGCATCGATAAATTCAACCAACCCCTTGCCCTCAAGGCTTGCCAGTTCAACTGGCTTTTGAGGACGCCACAAAATGGTCCACTGGCCACGGCCATGAAGAAAATCCCAATATTGGTCATAGAAGATCTGATTGAACTCCACGCCAAACTCCTGGGCCTGATCCTTGATCTGCTGCAGATGATCGGCCAGAAAGTCTGATCTGCTGCTACCCCGACGCGCTGTACAGAAATCATTGCGTGCGCGATTGAACTCAGCCAAATCCACTTGCATCGTCAATCCTGCCAGCTGTATGCCCTTGATCGATTGCAGAGTCAGTGCCTGGCGGACGTCATCCAGGGTCAGTGCCATCTCAACTTGATACGACCCGAAATCACTCAGATATTGACTGATCGTGATATTGATTTGGTTGGGCAAATCGGTCAGATAACTACCGACCAGATCCGTTCGATTGTTGGAACCGAAACCCATCTCCGAGAGATGATTGGTATCAAACAACCGGATATCACCGCAGCCGAAATGTTCATAGGGGTTGCCGCTTTGTGACAAGTTGCTTCCGGACACGCTGATGAGCTGATCCAGATTACTGCGAAAGCCGTCTGCTTCAAACTGCAAATCCAGCGGCAGCTGTTCATTCTTGTCCATGCTGATGATATGGAACACGCCGGGCGTCTGAAGACGCAGCACCTCAATATCGACCTCGGCAACTGGATTGATGGCGCTGAACGAGACTCCCTTGAGCTCGATCAAGCCACTGAACGAGACGCTCATGTCGTTATAGCTCAAGGTGCCATAGTCAGACAACAATGCGGTCGCCTGTTCCATCATCTGACCGACCTTCAGATGCTGGAAGACCTTCAGTCCGCCGACAAAGACGATTGCCAGAACAATCAGTATCTGGAGCATCCAGATGACACGATCAATCAATCTTCTGCGCCGTCTGCGGCGTCTTCTGAATAAGGCCATGGGGCTGCCAGTCTGTAGTAATCGTCTGATTGTACAGGCAGTGTCGGACTTGCAGCAAATATCAGTCAGACGAGACTTGAAATTTGCGACTCAGACCACGCGTGCTAACCCAACAATCAAAACCAGGACACAAAAAAACCCCGCCAATGGCAGGGCTTTTGAGATCATGGATCGACCTGAAGGCTTACTTCAGATAGGTACTCGAGGTCATCTCGATACCGCGATCAGATATGAACAACGATGTTTCAGCATGATCCAGCCATTCGGACATGTTCGGCATGACCATCGAATTTGACTCGCCATACTCGGCGGTCATTTCGTACATCTTGTCCAAGTACATGTCTATTCCTTCAGCACTGTAAGCCATGCTCATGAATGGAGCTGGTGACTTGACGTCCGCGTCAAGAAAGCTCTGCAAGTCGTCCTGAACACCGCTGCCGATGGAAATCGCCAGACCATGTTTCATCATGGCAATATGCGGAGAATCCAGGGGTATCGGAATCATGCCAGCAGGCAGCGGTTGTGGTTCTCCATCATTGCTCAGCTCCAGTTCGGCAAGTTCTGGCATCATGGCGGCACCCATACCCAGCAACATGCCAGGATTGTCGATACCAACCATGATCATTGCACGAAGATCGGTAGGCATTGGTCCATCAAAGTTACCGCCCAGCAGATTGACTCGCAGACCATAGATGTTGCTGACAAACGGCGGCAGTGGCTGATTGACCTGAGCCATCATCTGATCCAGATGTGCATTCATATCCTGCAGCTTGTCACATTGGTAGGGATCGTTCTGGATCGCCTGTGCTTGCGCTGTAACAAACTCTTTCAGCTTGATGATGTCAAAACCCATGCCGAAGCTGAACATGCCGCTGTTGTCGGTTCCCAGCCCTGGCATGGCGCGCATGACATTCTTCATGGTTCCAGCGATATCCGAACGAACGCCAATCACGCCGCGCTGTGTGACTTCATCATCATCAATCCCGGTGAAACCGTAGACAAGGCCGGGTACAACACCCGCCATTTCAATGAACTCGTCGATACAGGTCGCACTCAGTTCTGTGCGTGGCTCGGCAAAGACTTCACTACCAGGTGAATCTGACTGCAGGACTTCACGTGCCAGCTGGACCGTATCGATCAGCATGGTGCCGTAAGGCAGCAGACCCAGTTCATCATTGGCTTTTTCCAGGCGCTTGCTCTGGGAAATGTTCTTGGCTGGCATGACAGTTCCAAGAATGGAAGGCAGCAGGCTGTCGACAGCCATGCTGGGGACCAGGCTCATGACCACCTGATCATCCTGCACTGACATGAGAATGCTGGCCCCATCGGCTTCCGCACGATAGTAATCCATGCCATCAAAAGTGGCGCGAGTCATCATGTTGTCGCTCTTGGCCATGACACGGTCAAACATGGCAGTCATCTTGCTCGCATCATCCACTGACATACGAATGACCGGGAAAACCCCTTGTCCATACACGGCAAAGTTGCCGTTCTCGGCCAGGCCGAGGTTGAGCAGACCTTCTCGGCTCATGTTGCCGTCCAGTTCATCAACAATCGCCTTCACGATCGCCGGGACATCTTCTTCACGCCGCAGCGCATCAAATCCCTGCTGATAAGTCGCCATGGAAGATTCGGCCATTTTCCACATGATCTCCATCTCATCTTCAGGCATCGCTTCGAGGCTGGCAAAGACATACGGCGTATCGGATGGAACATACCGCAGCAGAGGCGAAGCATCGCCGCTGGATGAAGGTTTGCTGGCTACCGCTTTCATGCCGTCAACCGGGTCGTTGGCTTCGTTATCATCGCTACAGGCTGCCAGCATCAATGCCAGCAACATGGCGAGCATCATTGTCAATCGCTGTTTCATGGTCTCACTCCCACACTTAAGGTTTATTCGAAAAAGGGTTCATTCCTGCAGTGTACTCACAACAGGGTTGAAAAAGCTTGTGCCTGAAGTCAGGCCGCTCGATTCAGGCGCAGTATCATATCATCAAAGCACTAAGGAACCTCTGTTCAAGTCTGGCGGATTGAATTTAAATGGAAAATGCGTCCAATCAAGGCGCAAGAATTGAACCATAGTGGTGCTATGGCTCAATTCTTGCAACGCAGAGCGGGCATATTTGACGTTCAAGACAACCAGTCATGACGTGTCCAGAGGTTCCCTAAGCTACGGCGCTGACAGTTCGGTTTCAACAACCAGCTGGACGCCATTCTGTAGGAGATTGACTCGTGTTCTCTGCATATCCATCCAGTCGTAGAGGTCTGGAAGCCGGTTGCCCGCCTCACTGAAGTAGTCGGTCAACTGATCAATATCCAGCGATGAGAACAGATCGGCAGCGTCACCGGTGGCATCGAATGTCATCAATGTTGCAGTCGACTGATCGGGCCCTTGTGCGGATGCTGACCGATAGGACTCGATTCGACCCGCACCCATCGCACCCACCGAAATCACCACTGCATGATCAGACATGGCCAGCTTGGGTTGATCGGCTTCAAAAGGCAACATGTCCCGAGGAATCGCAACGGGCTCAGCGTTCGGCTGCACGTTCAGCTCGGCCAGTTCCGGCACAATGGCCTGCATCATCGCCATCAGGAATGGCGCATTTTCAATCGCCACCATCATCGCTCCGCTGACCGTGCTCAGGCCAGACGAATTGAACTCCAGCTCATCGATCGACACATGAATGCCATACACACTGCTGACAAACGGCGGCAGAGGCTGCGACAAAAACGACTGCATACTGCCTGCAGACTCGTTCAGTCCGGCAAAGGCCTCGCACTGGTAAGGCGCTTCGAGCACTGCTGCACTTCGTTCAAGCAAGTAATCACGAATCGCGACGACGTTGAACCCCATGCCCATGCTAAAGAAGCCGGGGTCGTCAACCGAATCGAATGGCATCGGTCTGACCAGGCCCGGTAAACCCGCCGCCAGATCGGAGCGAACAACCATCAAGCCGGTCTGAACCGCGCGATCATCACTGATCGAATTGGTTCCGAACAGAACCCGCGGCACGGCGCTGAACAGGCGCTCGGCTTCTTCCCTGCAAAATGGCTCGGCGGCGTCAAGGTCACTGTCGGTGAGGTTGTCCATGACTCGCTGCATCAGTGCACTGAGATCAAGTTCCATGGTTGCCGACTCGTCCCGATAGTCCATGCTCTGGTTGATCTGTTCTAGCCGGCCCGAGTTCAGAAGATTGTCGATCAACGGAACCGAACGTGTCATGTGGTCCAGCAATATGTCCTTCTCGGCAGGATCAAAAAATGACGCAATCAGTTCGTCATCTCGTGTGAAGAAGGCCAGATGTGCAAAGGCCTCGCCGTCAGACTGAGCATCCTCTGCAGAAACGTCGTTAACCTCTGCTTCTGCCTCCAACTCCAACTCGTCTTTCAGACCCTCTGGAATGATCAACAGATGATAGGGCTGACCATTGTGTTGTGCCACTTGATACAGGTCGCCTGCTTCGGACAGCATGCTTGTGAGCGTGTCTTCAA
>QIKT01000175.1 GCA_003233095.1 Oceanospirillales bacterium
ATATGATGCCAGCATGGAAGACATCATTTCCGCAGTCCATCACGACCCGAAAGGCGGTCTTTCCCGACGGCCAGTACCCCGCGGCGGCGTGGATTCAGATCAACCGCCTGTACATGGCCTCCGCCGATGACCGATGAGAACGACATAGCGAGCCTGATGGCGCAGCGACAACCCGTCTGGGAGGCGCTCAGTAGCCTGTGGCTGGATCTGCCCATCGACCCGCCAATGCTGGACAGCCTGGCGCGATCGCTTGCCGAATCACCCTTCTCCTGGGAGGCCATCGAGGTCATGTATAAACAAGAGGTGTTGCCCGTTGTGCACCGAAACCTGTCGATCTCAGGGGCTTGGATATGGACCGGATTTGACCCCGAGTGGCTGGCTGAACAATGCCAGAGGCAGATGAGTCGTCCGACGTCCCGGCTCTCACTCAATGCATGGTGGATCCTGCGCAAACACCGACGGCTGATTGGCCATCACTGGCAGGATCTGCACCAGCGCGTGAATCAGATCCGCAACCACACCGCCTCCTCAGAATGAGTTTCAGGCTGCCAGACTCAAGGCTCTGGATGCCATTGACAGGTTGCCGTCATGAAACTCCTGTTCGTTCTGGCTTTCAGCCGGCCTGCTCAGGCGGACTTCATCTCCACCTACGCCGAAGCACTATGACGATCGTCATTGGCCATGCGCAGACAGGGCCACTATACTGACGCGTCCGATTATGTCGGATAAATACCCCTGCACCGCACCAGCTCATTCCTGGAGATCGCATGAACCGCTTGCTGCACCCCCTCATTCTTGCCCTGATGACTGGCCTGTTTGCCACAACGTCTCAGTCCGCCATCAATCAGACCAAGGGCGACTTCGTCGACTCGTTTCGACAACTGGACGAATCCTTGCCCACACCCAATGTGTACCGCAATGCATCCGGACAACCGGGCCACCAGTATTGGCAGCAGCAGGCCGATTACACCATTCGTGCCACCTTGAACGAGGATGAGCGCAGCCTGTCGGCCAATCTGGATCTGAGCTATCGGAACAATTCTCCTGACAGTCTGAGCTACCTGTGGCTGCAACTGGATCAAAACAAGTTTCGCTCCGATTCAATGGCCGAGCTGACCGCCGAGTTTGCCGGCAATGGGAGTCGTGGCTCCAAGACCAGCGCAACTGACGGCAAAGAGCCTCACAAGATGAGTCTGGGCGGCCTGCGCCGTCAACAGTTCATGGCCGATAACGAGCTCGGCTATGACATTCTCACCGTCACCGCCGGCAATGGCCGTGCGCTGCCGCATACCATCGTCGGCACCCTGATGCGAGTTGATCTGCCTCGCCCTTTGAAGCCCGGACAGCGAACCTCGCTGTCAATTGACTATCGCTTCAATATCCTCGAAGAAGATGCCGTTTGGGCCCGCGGAGGTTATGAGCACTTTCCTGACGATGAGCGCGAGGGTGGGAATGACATCTTCCTGATTGCCCAGTGGTTCCCTCGCATGGTGGCCTATACCGACTATGAAGGCTGGACCAACAAGGAGTTCATCGGCCGCGGTGAATTCACACTGGAATTCGGCAACTACACGCTGGAACTGACTGTCCCGGACGATCACATTGTCTCCTCGACCGGTGCCCTGGAAAACGCCTCGGAGGTCTTGACGGCCACTCAGCGACAGCGACTGAAAGAGGCCGAGACCGCCGAACGACCGGTCTTTGTGGTGACCGCCGAGGAAGCTCTGAAGAACGAGAAAGACGGCACTGACGGCACAAAAACCTGGATCTTCAAGGCCGACAACGTCCGTGATGTGGCCTGGGCCAGCTCGCGCAAGTTCATCTGGGATGCCAAGGGTTATCAGCAAGGCGGTGATGTACAACCACTGGTCATGGCCATGTCCTTCTATCCCAAGGAGGGCGAACCGCTGTGGTCGAAATACTCCACTGAATCTGTCATTCACACTATGGAGGTCTTTTCGCGATTCTCCTTTGACTACCCCTACCCGACCGCACAATCGGTCAACGGACCGGTCGGCGGTATGGAATATCCGATGATCACCTTCAACGGCCCACGCACCGACCTTCAGGATGATGGGCGACGGACTTACACATTGGCCGAAAAACGGTTCCTGATCGGCGTGGTCATTCATGAAGTCGGACACATCTACTTCCCGATGATCGTCAACTCCGACGAACGTCAGTGGACCTGGATGGATGAAGGCCTGAACAGCTATCTGGACGGTGTGGCTGGACGTGAATGGGATCCCGACATGCCCTGGGGCGTCGAGCCGCGCGGGATTGTCGATTACATGAAGTCCGACCAACAAGTGCCGATCATGACCCAGTCCGACAGCGTGCTGAATCTGGGGCCAAATGCCTATGGCAAGCCAGCGGTCGCCTTGAACATCCTTCGCGAAACGATTCTCGGGCGTGAGCTGTTTGATTTCGCCTTACGTGAATATGCCAATCGCTGGCGTTTCAAGCGACCCACGCCGGCCGATTTTTTCCGCACCATGGAAGAGGCCTCGGGCGTCGATCTGGACTGGTTCTGGCGCGGCTGGTTTTACAGCACCGACCATGTCGATCTGTCGCTGGACAAGATCTATCAGTTGAGACTGGACACCCAGAACCCGGATATCGATTTCGGTCGGCGTCGCCAGGAAGAGGCCGACAAGCCACCCTCGCTGTATGTGATGCGCAATCACGACGAAGGCAAACCGGTTTGGGTCGACGCGAACGAGGACGTGCGAGACTTCTACGACGACAATGATCGCTTCACGCCAACCAATGCCGATCGCAATACTTATACGGCGTTTCTGGACGAGCTCGAAGATTGGGAAAAGGCGGCGCTGGCCCGTGCCATTGAGGAAGATCAACACTACTACGTATTCGAATTCAGCAACCTTGGCGGCCTGCCGATGCCGATTCTGCTGGAATTGACCTACGCCGATGAGAGTACCGAAATGCTGCGAATTCCTGCCGAGATCTGGCGTCGCAGCCATCACCAGGTGCAGAAGTTGATCACTCGTCAGAAGACCCTGGTCTCTGCGGTCATTGATCCGCTGTGGGAAACGGCTGATGTGGATGTGGAGAACAACCACTACCCTCGTCGCATCATTCCTTCGCGAATCGAATCGTTCAAGGATCCGGATCGCGAAGGTTGGGAGTATCGGGAGATCATGCGTGACCTGAACATCGACCTGGAACCGTCCAAAGCAGAGAAAGAGGCCATGGAGGCCGAAGAGAACGAGGAGCGCGAGTCCGATAGCAAGATGAATGCCGGACTGGAAGAGGATGGCTGAGTGCAACTCGGCCATCCGGTGGCTGACCGGCAGTCTGATGACGGGATTGCTGCTGTTCGCAACATCCCTGTCGGCCCACGAACAGAACACGGCGATGACCACGGTGTTGTTCAATCCGCGCAGCGGCAACATCGAAGTCATGCACCAGTTCTCGCTGCATGACGCCGAGCATGGCGTGCGGCGTCTGTCGCTGAATGGCAGCAACGAAGTCGATCTGCATGCCAGTCAAAGCGCTCGCGATGCATTCAGCAACTACGTCAGTCAGCGATTTTATCTGTCAGATCCGAATGACGAGTTACTACCACTGACCCTGGTTGGCTCTGAAGTCGAAGACAACAGTCTGTGGGTCTATCAGGAAACATCGATCCCCGAGTCACTTCAGGGGCTGATCATTCGCCATCATGTCTTGCGCGAGATCTGGCCCGAGCAGGTCAATCGGGTCAACGTCGAGCAGAACGATTCGATCCAGACGGTGATCTTTCTGGGCGACATCGAACAACAAGCCGTCACCTTTGACTGATCTGTCCGCACAACGGTGACCATGACCTCTGAGGTCATGGTTTTCAGACCACGAATCGCAGTATGCTGAACGGGTTAATTGTATCGAGACCCAACCATGCCAGAGATTCACCTGCTCAGCGATTTTCGAAAATCACGACGCCTCTCCCAGCTGGACCTTGGCCTGATGGCAGACGTCTCTGCTCGTCATATCAGCTATATCGAGACCGGCAAGTCACAGCCCTGACGGCAGATGTTGCAGCGTCTGTCCGATGTGCTCGACCTCAGCTTGAGAGATCGCAATCTGCTAGGGAGCCTCTGAACAAGTCTTAAGCGGATTGGCTTGAGAAGGGAAATGCAACGCCGAGCGGGCGTATGTCACGCTCAAGACAGCCGATCACGACTTGTTCAGAGGCTCCCTTGACCTTTCATCATATGACAATTTGTAAATCAGGTGAGAGAATTACCCTCTGAAATTCACTATTCATATAGGGAAGCTCTAGAAACCGTAGCGAGCGGTTCGAGTGCAAGGCCCACGGAGCACAGGAACCGCAGTGTACTTTTTGGCTGTACATTGAGGGTTCCGAGCACCGCGCAACGCCGCAATCAGACCGCGCAGCAGGTTCCGCGCAGCAGGTTTCTAAAGGTTCCCTGTCAGGTGTCAATATTCACAAGCACAAAGAGGCGAGCATGAGCAAAGTTAAAAACTATATGTTCCCCATTATTTTAGCCGTATTTTTACAAGGCAATGAGGCA
>QIKT01000158.1 GCA_003233095.1 Oceanospirillales bacterium
CATGACCGCCGTCAGTGGCGAGTCGGGCAGGCACAGGGCCAGATCCATGGGTCGGCGATGCCCATCATCGACAATCCGACAGTCGCCGTTGTGACAGAGAAAACTCGCCATGGTTTCAATCGGTTTCTGGGTGGCCGACAAGCCAATCCGCCGAGGCTCAGTCGAGCCTGCCGAGAGTCGAAGCGCATCCAGCCGTGCCAGCGAAAGCAGCAGATGCGCGCCTCGCTTGGAACCGGCGATGGCATGAATCTCGTCCACGATCACGTCCCGAACACTGCTCAGCATGCGCCGGCCGGATTCAGAGGTCAGCAGAATGTATAGCGACTCGGGTGTGGTGACAAGAATGTTGGGTGGCTTGCGGACCATCTTCTGGCGCGCAGATTGTGGCGTGTCGCCGGTTCGAACAGCAACGGTGATCGGGTCCAGCCTGACGCCTTGCTGTGCGGCACAATCTGCAATCCCCTGCAGTGGTTGCTGCAGGTTCTTCTCAATATCGTTGGACAGCGCCTTCAGCGGCGAGATATACAGGACACGAGTCCCCTGTATCGGCGCGTTCAGCGCATCGACCAGCAAACGATTGATGCTGCTGAAAAAGGCGGCCAGAGTCTTGCCAGACCCGGTCGGCGCCGAGATCAGGGTCGAGTGGCCCGCATTAATCTCGGCCCAGGCCATCTTCTGAATGGGCGTACTGGCCGGCCAGGTAGATCGAAACCAGTCACAGGCCAACGGATGAGAGTGCTCCGGAAAGCCATAATCAAGATCAGCCCCCGCTGCCTCGGAATGACCGGGGTCGGTACTTGCAATCAGATCTGAGGGCTCTGAAAAGTCGTTCATTGATAAATAGTATAGTGGGGCATTCTCAAAACATGCGACTGTTTTGAGGTTTGTGTGGTCTCCTATTCAACAGGACCGCTTGTCGAATGCTTGCGATGCCGGCTGTCCATGCAATGATCGCACAGGAGAACCACCATGAGCTCAGAGCACTCACACGTCCCGTCCCCTTCCGCTCATGCCATCACACCGGCCGTGCTGCTTCTGACTATTGCTTGTGTGCTGTCAGCGTGCGCCTCCGGTGGCAATGCCTTTCAGCCCCCGAAGCCTCGCGATGCTCATTATTTTTGCCTGCCCGATTCAGCCATCAAATATCGTGGACTGGCTTCGGAGTACGGCAAGCTGGCTCGTCCGGCTACAAAGACAGGTAGCTGTCGCCATCAGTAGTCACCGCAGTGGGTCGCCGGCCAGATGCAGCTGATCACGAGTGGGATTGACGGTGAGTTCATGGTCGAGCATGGCGTCCTCGTCAAACAGATATCGTCCCATGAACAGCTCATCTCGCAGCATCACTGGTAGCCAGAGCGCGTCATCGGCCCACATCCGATCATACGGGATGGCGTCAATATCGCACCACAGCGGATCGGCCTCGCGGGTCGAGGTCGGCGTGCCATCAAAGTCGCTGCTTCGAAACACCGAGACATCGATCGAGTAGCCGTCAACGAACTGAAACAGATGACGGCCACAGAATGACGGGGTGCGCGGCGTGATGCACAGTTCTTCCTGACATTCTCGAATCGCACATTCGATCGCCGTTTCACCCGGATCAACCTTGCCACCCGGGCCGTTGATCTTGCCCTTGCCAAGGCCGGTCTTCTTGTGGATCAGGAGAATCTTCTGATCGCGGATCACAAACAGCAGAGTCGCCCGATGAACGGCCTGCCAGTCAGTCCAGTTGATCTGGTCGAGTTGTCGGGCTGCAATCGGGGACAGCGTCTGATCGGCAGTCATCAGGCAATGGTCACTTTAGCGAAGCGGCGCTTGCCTACCTGCACAATGGCGGAGGTGCCGCGCTCGAGCTGGATCGAGGTATCGCTGACACGTTCACCGTCGATCCGCACTGCTCCCTGCTTGATCATGCGCAGGGCCTCGGAACTGGATGGCGTCAATCCGGCCTGCTTGAGCACGTAGCTCAGTGGCAGCGTGTCGGTCTGGCCGGAGACGATGACCTCTTCAATATCATCTGGCATGGCGCCTTGTTGAAAGCGGGCAATGAATGCATCACGTGCCGCGGTGGCTGCCGAGGCATCATGAAAACGCGCGACCAGTTCCAAGGCCAGTTCGAATTTGATATCACGCGGATTCTCGCCGCTATCGACACGCGCCCTGAAGGTCTCAAGCTCGGCATTGCTGCGGAAACTTAGCAGATCAAAGTATCGCCACATCAGGTCATCGGAGATCGACATCACCTTGCCGAAAATATCGCTGGCAGGCTCATCGATACCAATGTAGTTGTCCAGCGACTTTGACATCTTCTGCACGCCATCAAGTCCTTCGAGCAACGGCATGGTCAAAACCACTTGTGGCTTTTGTCCCGCCTCCTGCTGCAACTGACGCCCCACCAACAGGTTGAACTTCTGGTCGGTCCCACCCAGTTCGACATCACATTCAAGAGCGACCGAGTCATAGCCTTGCACCAATGGGTACATGAACTCGTGAATCGATATGGGCTGATTGGATTGATACCGCTTGGAAAAATCATCGCGTTCGAGCATCCGTGCAACCGTGTACTGACTCGAAAGTCGAATCATGTCCGCGCTACTCATCTGATCAAACCATTCGGAGTTGAAGCGGATCTCGGTTCGATCAGGATCCAGAATCTTGAAAATCTGCTGCTGATAGGTCGCCGCATTGTCACGGACCTGCTCGCGAGTCAGCGCCCGTCGGGTGGTATTTTTTCCGGACGGGTCACCGATCATGCCGGTAAAATCGCCGATCAGGAAAATAACCTGGTGTCCCAGGTCCTGAAATTGCCGCATCTTGTTGATCAACACGCTGTGACCGACGTGCAAATCAGGTGCGGTCGGATCAAAACCTGCCTTGATGCGCAGTGGCTTGGCCGATTTAAGACGCTCGGTCAGTTCATCGAGCTTGAGGATTTCCTCTGCGCCCCGGGCGATGAGGTCCAGTTGTTCCTTCATGAGAGGGTTCTGTCATTCAAAGACCTGTCACCTTACCGGTTTTTCAGGATTATGAACAGGCTCCGATCACCGTTCAGGCCCCGTCCCATTTGACCTGAACCTGCTGGTTGGTTATCTTTAGCCGGATAACAATAACAATGTACTGATATGGCAACCGGTCCGAATATTCCACGCGACTACAAATACTTGGCTGCCAGCGGCAGGGGCGACCGTCATCAACATCGCCAGGCTGCTAGAACGCCTCTCTTTGAACGACTTCAAACAGGTCTTCGCAGCATCCAGTGGTCTCACCCTCTGGCCTACAGTCTCATTTTGCTGTTGCTGCTGATGTCGACCTCGACGATTCTGATTGCCAATGCACCAGTCAACGACCGTCTGGTCTCGCTGACTGAAGTCATCGATCTGCCGCTACCCTCGCTGACTCACAGTGAGCAGACCACTCTGGCTGACATTCGGCTCAGTGCCGATGACGACTGGACGGCTATCACGGTCAACAGCGGTGAGTCACTGGGACAGATTTTCAGGCAGCAGGGGCTGACGGCCAGTGATGTCCATCAGGTCATCAACAGCAGCGAGGATGCGGGGCGACTGACACGAATTTATCCGGGTGACACCCTGTGGTTCAAATTCGATCAGGAGCAGAAGCTTGACGCACTCCGCTATCAGCTGGACGAACTATCCACCTTGCATGTCACTGCCGGCGACGATGGCTATGAGGCCAAGCGGGTCGACCGGGAACTGATTCGGCAGATTCACCAAGCCAGCGGTGTCATCACCGATTCGCTGTTCATGAGCGGCCAGCGTGCTGGCATGTCCGATTCACTGATCATGGAACTGGCCCAGCTGTTTGGCTGGGACATCGACTTCGTGCTCGACATACGCGGCGGCGACTCATTTCATGTCATCTATGAAGAGCTCTACCATGATGGCGAGCTGATCCGCACCGGAGAAATTCTGGCCGCCAGCTTCGTCAATCAAGGACAGGAATTTCGCGCGTTCCGATTCGGAACAGCCGAAGGTGCCGAATATTTCGCACCCGACGGCCGAAACATGAAGAAATCCTTTCTTAGAGCACCGCTTAAATTCTCTGCCGTGACCTCCAACTTCAACCCTCGCCGCATGCACCCTGTTCTGAAAACAGTCCGGGCTCACAATGGCGTGGACTATGCGGCCCCCGTAGGCACGCCGGTGGTGTCGACGGGCAAGGGCAAGGTGATTCGATCCGCCTACAACAACCTCAACGGACACCACGTGTTCGTCCAGCATTCCAGTAACATCGTCACCAAGTATTTGCACTTCAGCAAACGGGCGGTCAAACAGGGCCAGCGTGTCAAGCAGGGTCAGGTTGTGGGCTACCTGGGTAGTACCGGCCGTGTTACCGGCGCCCATC
>QIKT01000172.1 GCA_003233095.1 Oceanospirillales bacterium
AAGATCGTTGCTGCGGTGTTATTACCGAATTTTCGCACCTGGATGGTGCCGTTCTGTCATTGGCAAAGGCGGTCGGCTGACCGAGCTGTATCGCAAATGCCTGCAATCTGACTTACTGAGCAGACTCTACATAGCAGTACTATTTCGCCTCAAAAGATCGAAAAATCTGACTCAAATCGACTTTCCTCGTGACAACCCGTTAAGTCCGGCAGGCTGCTAGCGCTGATCGAGCGACTGATAGTCGCGCTCGGTAACGCCCGTATAAATCTGCCTTGGACGGCCAATTCTGGCGTCTTCAGAGACATGTTGCTCGAGCCATTGCGAGACCCAGCCTGCCGTCCTGGCGATGGCGAACATCACTGTGAACATGCTGGTGGGAATCTGCAACGCCTTGTAGATAATTCCGGAGTAGAAGTCGACGTTCGGATACAGCTTGCGGCTGACAAAATATTCGTCTTCCAGAGCTATCTGCTCCAGCTTCATCGCCAGATCCAGCAATGGATCGCTGATACCCAGTTCGTTGAGCACATCATGACAGGCCTTGCGAATGATCTGAGCTCTTGGATCGTAGTTCTTGTAGACGCGGTGCCCAAAGCCCATCAGTCGAAACGGATCGTTTTTGTCCTTGGCGCGCTCGATGAACTTGCCGACATTGCTGACATCACCGATCTCATTGAGCATGCGTAGCACCGCTTCATTTGCGCCACCGTGAGCCGGCCCCCACAAGGCACCGATACCCGCAGAGATCGATGCATAAGGATTGGCTCCCGTGCTACCGACCAGCCGAACGGTAGACGTGCTTGCATTCTGTTCATGATCTGCATGCAGGATAAACAGCAGATCCAAGGCCTTGGCTGCCACCGGACTGACCTCATACGGCTCGGCAGGCACAGAGAACATCATGTGCAGGAGACGCTCGGTGTAATTCAGCGAGTTTTTCGGATAGGAATACGGCCAGCCGATGGATCGCCGATAACAGGCCGCAGCAATAGTTGGCATTTTGGCAATCATTCGGACCGCTGCGAGCTGTCGGTGCTCCGGATTGTTCATGTCCAGCGAGTCATGATAAAAGGCCGCCAGAGACCCGACACCGCTGACCATCATGGCCATCGGGTGGGCATCGTAATTGAACCCTTCAATAAACGACTTCATCGATTCATGAATCATGGTGTGATAGGTGATCTCATTCTGGAATTCACCCAGTTGTGACCCGTTGGGCAATTCGCCGTTGATCAACAGATAGGCCACCTCGATGAAACTGCTGCGCTCGGCAAGCTGCTCAATCGGGTAACCGCGGTACAACAAGACGCCCTGATCGCCGTCAATGTAGGTGATGGAACTCTTGCACGCCGCGGTGGCTGCGAAACCAGGATCATAGGTGAAGTGGCCGAGTTCCTTGGGTACCTTGCGAATATCAACTGTGGGTGGACCCATGGTTCCTTCGAGCACGGGCAGGTCAACGGATTTGCCGACCGCTGGATCAGTCAGTTTGAGTGTCTTCGATGACATTGGGATCTCCACAGATTGGTGTTTCGGGGCTCAGGCAACAGTGCTCAGGCGTCTGATCGGTCGATCGACACTGGTGAATCCTCAGCAGCTACCTTGTCTTGCAGGCGAATTCAAACGACAGTTTAACATAAGGGTTTTGAAGACCGGTAGCGGCCTTGCGGAAAAAGTATCGCATGCCAGAGTCATCAGCGCGTGAGTGTTAGCCACATTAGAAGTCGCTGGCCGGCAAGCAGACAAAAAAATACCCGGCGATGCCGGGTATTTTGCTATTGTTGTCTGTACGTCGCTCAGGACTTGCCTCGCTGATAACGCTTCTTGAAACGATCGACGCGACCGCCGCTGTCCAGGATCTTGTGTTGTCCAGTGTAGAACGGGTGCGACTTGCTGGACACTTCCACCTTGATCAGAGGATATTCGTTGCCGTCTTCCCACTTGATGGTTTCATCGCTCTTGATCGTTGAACGTGTCAGGATCGAAAAGTCACAGGAGATATCCTGGAAAACGACGGGGCGGTAATTCGGGTGAATATCGGCTTTCATGGTGCAATCCTGTGTGATACGGCTCAATGCCGTCATATAAGGGGCGAAATTCTATCCTCAGTTTGCTCACGATGCAAGCCCTCCGACGCAGTCAATTCAGGTCAGTACACGCATTCTGCAAATAACGGGTCTACCGACTCGTTCCAGGCCCCATAATAGAGGGCTAGTTTTCGCTCGGCAGGAGTAACCCCGCTGCGCGCGATCTCAATCAGCGGATCGAGGAAACGACTCTCATCCTGACCGGAACAATTGAGTCTGTGACGACGAACCAATCCTTCGCGAGACAGTGTCAAGCACTGCTGAGCCCATTCGGTCAGAGGTCGACCTGCAATAATGGCCGAAAGACCCTGCGTCGGCACCTCATCACGCAGCCGCTGCCGGTCCTGCGCAGACCAGTCACGAATCAGGTCGTGAGCGGCATCCAGCGCGGTCTGATCGTACAGAATGCCCACCCAGAAAGCCGGCAAGGCACACAGTCGCCGCCATGGGCCACCATCGGCACCGCGCATTTCAAGGAAACGTTTCAACCGGACTTCGGGGAACACGGTGGTCATGTGATCCTCGAAATCAGACAGTGTAGGGTGCTCCCCTGGCAAGGCAGGCAACCGCCCGACCATGAAATCACGAAATGACTGACCGGACGCGTCGACGTATTGACCCTTGCGCATGACAAAATACATCGGCACATCGAGCAGGTAATCGACCCAGCGTTCAAAGCCCATGCCCGGCTCGAAGGCAAAAGGCAGCATCCCGGAGCGGGCCGGGTCGGTGTCCTTCCAGACTTCCGAGCGATAACTCAGCGCACCATTGGGCTTGCCTTCGGTAAACGGTGCATTGGCGAACAGCGCTGTTGCCAGAGGCTGCAAGGCCAGCGACACTTGCAGTTTCTTGACCATATCCTGCTCACTGGAATAGTCCAGATTGACCTGAACCGTGCACGTTCTGAGCATCATATCAAGGCCGAGTTTGCCCACCCGTGGCATGTACTCGCGCATGATGCTGTAACGCTGTTTGGGCATCCAGTGAATCTGATCTCGACGCAGCTTGGGTTGAAACCCCATGCCGGTAAACTTGATACCCAGTTCGGAAGCCACTTCACGCACCTCGACCAGGTGCTGACCGACTTCTGCACAGGTCTGGTGGATGGTTTCCAGCGGAGCACCGGACAACTCCAGTTGCCCGCCAGGCTCCAGGGTGACCGAGCTGCCGTCCTCACGTTTGAGTGCAATCAGATGTCCGGCTTCGGTCACTGGCGTCCAGCCGAAGCGGGTCAGGCCTTGCAGTAACGTTTCAATCCCGCCTTCATAAGGCACCGCATTCAGCGTGTCGGTATAAAAACCGAATTTTTCATGCTCGGTACCAATTCGCCAATCTTCCGGAGGCTTGCAGCCGGATTCAAAGTAGTCAATCAGGTCGGAATGACTGATCAGGAGGCGTTGTTCGGTGTCGTTTTGGGACAATGAATTTTCCACGGCTTGGGCCCAGAATCGGGCATCATTTGAAGACCAGAGATGACATGATGTCATCCAGTGTCTGATAGCGATATTCAACAGGCATCATCAATGACACATTGATCAGACCTTGGCAACCCGACTTCTATTCCAGTAAATCAGAATCAATTTTCTCCGATGACTCCATGCAAGGTCAATGACCGATCTGCCAGGGAGCTTCTGAACAAGTCGTGACCGACTGTCTTGAGTGTCAAATCCGCCAGACTTGTTCAGAGGCTCCCTGACAGCACAATATCGGTGAAGTGTCACCTTATCAATCGATTATGACAGCCCAGTTCCACAGCGGCAATTCGCTGATGAGACCTGTGAATGCTGCCGTGCTCGCTGGTCAATTACTTGGCCTGTCCAGACGGCATCTGCGCACTCAAGTCACACTAACATACGGCGCTCGCAACCCAGGCATTCAGTTGACCCTAGGAGCCTGTCGGGCTTAACATGATCGACTGCGGAAAATCCGAGTTTGGCCGGATGTCCGGATCTTTTTCGTGACATAGCAGTGCTATTCGCCGCAAAAGATCCAAAAGCCTGACTCAAATCGGCTTTCCCTCGCGACGATCGGTCAAGCCCGACAGGCTTCTCGTCGGTGGTCACCCGCCCTGATATTCTGGACACCCAACCATTTGACATTCTACACCACTGCGCTAGGCTGACTATTGAAGGATCAACCACGACAAAAGGAGTCTATCATGACACAACCACGCGCCAGCCTGGTTTGCCTGGACACCACACTCGACTATCACTGCATTGCCCGATGCGTGCGTCAGGCCTTTCTCTGCGGCTTTGACCGCGAGACCAACACC
>QIKT01000133.1 GCA_003233095.1 Oceanospirillales bacterium
CTTCGCGCGCTGTGTTCAGCCATTCCATCATGTCACAAACCCATCACTGTTCAGGCGACACAGTCTAGGTGAGCGGTGCGGGCAGCTCAAGTTTGTTGTCGAATCGGCGAGTTATCAGGGCGTGGGGTTTTCGCAGGAGTCAGATCGAGCGCCTGGGCAATGGCCATACGACTCTCCAGGCTGGCCTGTCCTGAAGATTCAACACGTTGAATGGTACGCTCGCCCAATGATGACAGTGCGGCCAGATGACTCTGGCTCCAACCACGCTTCAGTCGCAAGCTGCGAACCTGATCTCCGATGTGCTCATCTTCTGAGTGCTGGTCATTCATGATCGATCTCCTGTGGATTGAATCAGGCCTGAAGTATGCATACAAATTGGCCTGAGCCACACGCCAGTCAGCCGCCATGACTCACTCAAGGCGCTTGTACCGCCCGTCCATACTGCTTGTAAATCACCCCACCCTTCATGACCATATCCACATCACTGAGTAGATTGATATGGCGCAACACGTCCCCCTTGACTGCGATGATATCGGCCAGCTTGCCTTCTTCTATCGTGCCGGTCTGATCGTCTACGCCCATGAAACGTGCGGGCCAGTAGGTGGCTCCGCGAATCGCTTCCATCGCAGGGATCTCCATCACATTGACCCAGACGTCCAGTTCGTGCCAGGTGGACTGACAGTGGAATTTCATCGGGATACCGCTATCAGTGCCGACCAGCAAGACCACACCGGCCTCTCTGAGTTGTTGAATCTTGCGCTTGAGGGTCGGTTTTCGCTTCGGCGTCATCTCGAAGTATGGCAGGCGCTGCGGATGAGCAAAGGATTGCTTGATATCGGCGATTGTGTCGGGCTTCAAACCCAACTTCCAGCAGTCATTGTCCAACTCTTCTGGGTTGGCCAGCGTGTAGTCGTTGTTCCACAAGCCTTCGACCGTCGGGGTCCAGTACAGAGGCCCGCCGCGAACGCGGCCCGTCGCAGTTCGTTCCCGCAATGCCTCGACAATATCGTCTGGATAAGCCGGTGCACTGGTCAGCCCGGTGTGCTCGAAATTATCGATTCCGATTTCAAGGCCGAGGCGAATTTCATCGGGACGATGCGAATGACCGACGACTTTCAATCCGTGCTTGTGTGCTTCATCGACGACCGCTGCGGCCACACCCTCGGCCATCTCATCCTGATCGACCATCTTGATCACATCGACACCCGCTTCGGCAAGCTCACTGACCCGTTGACGCGCTTCACGAATGGTCGTCACACTCCAGCGAAACGCTTCGGTACCCGGATAGACTTCATGCTGGATGAACGGCCCTGATATGTACAACCTCGGCCCGGGGATCTCTCCTGAGCGAATTGATTCTCGAATGCTCAGCGAGGCCTGCAACGGTGCACCAAGATCACGCGCCGAGGTCACCCCTGCCAGCAACAACTGCCGCGCCGATGCCGGCATAATTTCATCCACCAGTCGATCCTTGTAAGTCACATCCCAGTGAGCGTAGTCGGCGTGCCCATTGATCATGAGATGCACATGCGAGTCCCACAGTCCGGGCAGTACGCTCATGCCTTCAGTAGAGATGATCTTGAAACCTTCAGGTACCACTAGCGTATCCACGGTGCCGATCGAGATGATGCGATCATCGCGAATCAGAATCACACTGTTGCGCAGTGGAGTCGAACCGTAACCATCAATCAGCGTACCGCCAACAAGTGCCTTGTCCTCAGCCCAGCAAGAACTTCCAGTAGAAATAAATATTATACATATAGTTATCAGAAACTTAATGATCATTCTTCACCCCTTTTATCATGATGTCGTCACCTCATTGAGGTTCAAACCCATCCTCGAAGATCAAGATGAATGGATTGAATTCATAGCTGCCCGAATCCACCGGACCGACTCTGGGTTCTCCCCGGATATCGGACTCTGGAATCATGCCACCATCGACGCCCAGATCGACCGCAGGAGAATCCGAGCCGATCGACAAGCTGGGTACAAACCCACCGTGATCAGCGGCCGACACAGGCAGCAGCGGATCGGTGAACAGCACATCGGCTGTCACCGGTGTTTCATTGCCACCGCCATTCGGGCGCACCATCGGCCACTGAATATTACCACCCCCACTGTCGTTGGCCGGATTGTTCATGGCCCAGTTGACGAAGCGGTTACCGCCTGAATTGTTGGCAAAAATCACATTGGTTAATGTTAATTGATTACTGGTGGGGATCGAGATTCCCGCTGCAAAGGCATCGGTCGAGACATTGTTTGCGATGCTGGTGTTGATGATGGAGATGGGCGCCGACCCGGTTAACGCCATGGCGGCACCCAAACCGGTCCGAGCCATATTCTGGCTGAACACACCGTTGCGGATCGTCCCTGGTGCGTTTCCGGCAACAAACAGACCGCCAAAGCCTCGCGCCTGATTATTGATAAAGCTGACTCGTTCCATGGCCCACGGACCATCCTGAATATAAGCGCCACCGGTATGCTCCGATGCCGATTGCTGAATATTGGATTGAAACAGAACGTCCTCGAACCGAGTCCGACTGAGGGTATCGTACATGACGCTGAAAAAACCAGCCCCAAAGGCGTTGCTGCGATTGTCGACAAATCGGCTGCGGCAGATGTCCACGGATCGTTCGCCACCGTCCACGCCCAGAGCACCGGCATTGCCGCCATTTCCCGGGTTGCCGCCACTGCCAATAGCCTGATTGCCGATGAACTCGCTATCGACGACATTGACAATCAGGCTGCCGAGCGAATACACCGCCCCACCATTGCTGCCCTGGTTGTTGATGAATCGGCAGTTACCGATATCAATCCGGTTGAGCAATTCACCATAGAAGGCACCGCCACCATCATCCTGAGTGCTGCCGTCCAAAGGCGCCAGATTGTCGCTGAACTCGCAGTTGACCAACTTAAGGCTGACCTTGTGAGGAAACTCGAAGTCATGTTCCTTGTAGATCGCCCCGCCTCGACCACCTGAGGTGACTGATTCAGTCAGGCTAATATTCTGCAAGCTCACCGTGAACAAGGGGGCATTCATGGCTGGGTCCGGATTGATGATTCGCATGATCTGACGGGTATTACCCCCGGACAGAGTCACTAATCCGCCTCCGTCCAGAACAGTCTCTCGACTGGCAATCAGCGTCTGGCTGATCACCAGGGTGCTCGGCGAGGCGCCCTGATCCAGACGGATCGGACCACCGACATCAAGTGCTGCCTGCAATTGGCCAGTCGTGATACTGCCCGGACTGCCATTTCCGAGGATGACCGCAGCAGCCAGTGATTCTTCTTCAACGACCGAACAGAAGGACTGCGCCTGAGTGAGCGCAGGAGACAGACTGGACAACAAGAATAATATCGCAGCAAAACAGCGCATCACAAGCTCACCGAGTCATGGACCAAACACTGAGGATACACGATGACTGCCAGCGAAGGCCGGTTGCAGTACTCAATTTTTCCAGCTCAACTGCTGATCTGACAGACCTGAAATCGCCCCACATTCCCTGACATCGACTCCCGATTGATCAGCCTGCCAGAAGTGACCCGTCGGCTGAGGGTTGATACACCGGATGACCTGACAACTCGGCTGGAACTGGGCGGGTCGATCCGTCTGCATGAACAATGGCGGCTCAATTTATCAGGGCAATATCTGTGGGCTGACGAGGTCAATCATGCGGCAGCAGGCGCTCAGTTGAGTGACCGTTTCCAAGCCTCTCAATTGGATCATTGGGTATCCTGGCAGCGAGTCTCAGGTATTGATCTTGCCACGCAAGGACTTCGTCTGACCTCGCTGTTTTTTACTAGTCAATCGCCGTTCCCTGGAGCCACGAGTCGGGCGCGTGGCACGTCGGGTCTTGGGCACCTTTGCGGCTCGCGTCACCAGCTCATGCAGTCGTGCCAGTGCATCGGAACGATTCTTTTCCTGAGTTCGATGCTGCTGGGCCTTGATAATGATGACACCGTCTTCGGTGATCCGATGATCTGACAGCGCCAGTAGACGTTGCTTAATTGCCGCTGGCAAGCTGGACGCATGAATATCAAAGCGTAGATGAATGGCGGAAGACACCTTGTTGACGTTTTGCCCGCCAGCGCCTTGAGATCGAATCGCGGTCAGCTGGATTTCATCTCTGGGTATTGCGATGGATGCGGGCATCTTGACGGTCCTGATCAGTGTCTGTGGCAGTTGGTTGATCCGTCATCATATCAGGCCTCTGTGATTTGTGACCTGATGGTGGACTGTTTATAGTGTCTTCACTGTTTGGTTCGCCCCGGACTCATCGGAGGCAGTTTTATCTGAGTCACGCAGCTTCTCGTGACTCAGTGCTTTGATAGTACATCAGTTCATATTC
>QIKT01000083.1 GCA_003233095.1 Oceanospirillales bacterium
TCATGATCTTGAGTACAGATGCGAGACGCCTTGTGCAGATTTCTGGCGCGAGCATAGTAGCCAAGCCCGGTCCACAGGGCAGTCACTTCATCGACATCCGCCTTTGCGAGCGCATCCAGAGTCGGGAAACGATCCATGAAACGAGTGAAATAGCCGATCACGGTGCTGACCTGGGTTTGTTGCAGCATAATTTCCGAGATCCACACGCGATAGGCGTTGATCTGAAGTTGCCACGGAAGGTCGTGTCGACCATGGCTGCGTTGCCAAGCAATCAGTTCGCTGGCAAATTCGCCAGGCTCCATTAGCACGGTCAGTGCTTCTGGCCGCGTTTTACCGCGGCTACTTCTGGTTGTCATAGTCCTCAGTCAGTGCTCGAACAAATTGTTCGGCGCGGAACACGCGAAGATCGTGCAGGGCCTCGCCCACGCCAATGAAACGTATTGGCAGACCCAGATCAGATGCCAGTGCGAACAGCACGCCTCCGCGAGCAGTGCCATCCAGTTTGGTGATGGCGATGCCTGTCAGTCCGATTGATTGATGAAATTGCCTAGCCTGTGACAGGGCATTCTGACCGGTGCCGCCATCGACAACCAGCAAGACTTCGTGTGGTGCTTCCGGGTCGATGCGTGACATGACGCGCTTGATCTTTTTCAGCTCGTCCATCAGGTTGGTCTGAGTATGCAAGCGGCCAGCGGTATCGGCGATCAGCACATCAATGTTGCGGGACGTGGCGGCCTGCAATGCATCGAACACCACCGAGGCCGAATCAGCCCCGCTATGCTGAGCAATGACTGGAACATCGTTGCGTTCACCCCAAGTTTTCAGCTGTTCGACGGCGGCTGCGCGGAAGGTGTCGCCTGCCGCCAGCATGACCGACTTGCCCATGATCTGAAACAGCTGTGCCAGCTTGCCGATGGTGGTGGTCTTGCCAGCGCCGTTGATGCCCACGGTGAGAATCACGAAGGGCTTGTCCTGTTGGGGAATGTTGAGCATCTTCTCACAGGGAGAAAGAATGTCCTTCAACTCCTGTTCCAGCGCTTCGACGACGGCATCGGCGTCATTCAATTCCTTACGAGTGACCCGAGCGGTCAGGCTGTCGATGATGCGCATGGTGGTCTCTACACCGACATCAGCCATCAGCAGGAGGGTCTCGAGTTCCTCGAACATCTCATCATCGAGCTTTCGCTGCACCCTGAACAGCTGTCTGAGCTTGCCGCCCATCTGTTCATTGGAGCGGTTCAGTCGGTCACGAAGCGGATTGTTCTGTTCTCCACTGTGTTGTTCGGGCTCGGTATTGAAGGCGATATCCGGTAGAGATTCGGTCGCCGCCTGTTTTTCTGCTTGTTTTTTCTTCTTGCCAAAGTTAAACATGGGCCTGACTTAAGAAGGACTGAAGGCAGCACTCAATCTATGGGACGCCATCGCAAAACACAAGCCAATGCAAGCAGACAGACTGCCAGGGCCAAGGCCTCGGGCATGACAGTCACTCAGATCAGAATCATCGGTGGTCGCTGGCGAGGCAGTAAACTGGACGTGACCATCCAGGGCCAGCTGCGTCCCAGTGGTGATCGAGTTCGGGAGACTCTGTTCAACTGGTTTGGAGCCACCTTGTACGGAATGCATTGTCTGGACGTATTTGCCGGAACAGGTGCGCTGGGCCTTGAGGCTGTGTCTAGAGGGGCCGCCAGCGCCTTGTTGATCGAACAGCATCTGCCTTCGGCAAAGAGCCTTCAGGAGAGAGTCTCCACACTTCAGGATAGTCAAACGGTCGAAGTGCTTCAAGGGGATGCCTATCGGTGGCTGAAACAGCAGGCCTTGATGGCCGAGGCCGATCACTACGACGTGATTTTCCTTGATCCTCCTTTTACTGAGCTGCACTACGAGGATTTGCTGGATGCGGTCAGACCGATTCTTCGAGACGGAGGTCGACTGTATCTGGAAACTGCCACGTCCGCAGCGGTAAAATTGCCGAACTGGTTACAAGTTCTGCGTCAAAAAACACAGGGTCAGGTGGCGATGACGCTGTTGCAACGCGTACAATAGCGTCTTTGAATGAGTGGGGCTGAGTCTGCGATGTCACTCGATGCACGAATAGCCGTCTATCCTGGCACCTTTGACCCGATTACACACGGTCATGCCGACCTGATTGTGCGCGCCTCGGCGATTTTTGATCGCGTGATCGTGGCGGTGGCCAGAGGACATCACAAGCAACCCGAATTTACACTGGAAGAACGGATTGCCCTGGCGACCCAAGTGTTCGCTGATCAACCGAAGGTCCAGGTTGTGGGTTTCGATATTCTGCTGGCCAATTTCGTGGTTGAATGTGGCGCCAAAGTGCTGCTGCGAGGATTGAGGGCGGTGTCGGATTTCGAATACGAGTTTCAGTTGGCAAGCATGAACCGCGAGCTCAACCCCGAGATCGAGACGATGTTTCTGACCCCAGCGGAGGAATACAGTTTTGTCTCCTCATCGCTGATCAAGGAAATCGCACGTTTGGGCGGCGATGTGGCACAGTTTGTCCACCCGCTTGTCCTCAATGCCCTCAAGACCCATTACTCACTGGACTGAGACATTGTCACACTCTGCCTGATTGACCCACTGTGAGGATTTGCCTGACCATGGCCCTGTTTATTACCGATGAATGCATCAACTGTGACGTCTGTGAGCCCGAATGTCCGAATGATGCCATTTACATGGGATTGGAGATCTATGAGATCGACCCGACCAAATGTACTGAGTGCGTGGGTCATTTTGATGAGCCGCAGTGCCAGGAAGTCTGCCCGGTCGAATGCATTCCGGTCAGTCCGGAGCATATAGAGAGCCCGGACCAACTGATGCGCAAATACGAGCACCTAATGAGCCAGAAGGATCAATCTTCCCAATGAATCGCCCACTGATCGTCTGCTGTACCGCCTTGCTGACCCTGTTGTCAGCCCTGTCTGAACAGACCCACGCTCGTGAGACCCAGCCGGTCGCTGGTGAGCTGGCTGAGCGTCCCGGTCAGGCTGCTGTTGCCAGCGCCAACCCATTGGCCTCTCAAGCGGCGATTGAAGTGCTGGCCGCCGGGGGCAATGCCTTTGATGCGGCCATTGCAGTGAGCGCAACGCTGGCGGTGGTCGAGCCTGAAAGCTCTGGCCTTGGCGGTGGAGGATTCTGGCTGTTGTACGTGGCCAGTGAAGACCGTTATGTGATGGTGGACGGACGAGAAATGGCGCCTGCAGCCGCGCATCGGGATATGTATCTGGATGATGAGGGCGAGGTCATCAAGTCATTGTCCAGACGCGGTGCCCTGTCCGCAGGAATTCCCGGAGAGCCAGCGGCATTGGAGCATCTTGCCACCCGCTATGGTCGTCTGCCGCTGGCCGAATCACTCAAGCCGGCAATCAGGGCAGCTGAAACAGGGTTTCCAGTCAACGCCAAGTATCGCGATCGATTGGCCGGCGGAGAGCGCTGGAAGATTCTGTCCGAAGCGGCCAAGCAGGCCTTTCTGGTCGACGGTGAGGTCCCTGAGCTGGGGCAGATCATCATTCAGCCTGACTTGGCAAACACACTGAAGATCATGGCCAAAGAAGGCAGCAAGGGTTTTTATCAGGGCGATGTGGCCGAGAAACTGGTCACAGGTGTGCAACAAGCGGGTGGCAACTGGACCCTTGAGGATCTGAAGAATTATCAGGTGCTCGAACGCAAGCCCATTGTCTTTGACTATCAGGGCTACCGGGTGATCACGGCACCGCCGCCGTCGTCGGGTGGCGTGGCGCTTGCGACTATTCTCAATACTATTGAAGGCTATTCGGCGGACCAGCTAGATCCAGCCACACAGATGCATGTACTGGTCGAAGCGATGCGACGGGGTTATCGGGATCGGTCCATCTATCTGGGCGATCCTGACCATGTTGATGTGCCGGTCAGGCAACTCACCAGTGATGACTACGCGGCCGGTCTGCGGGCGGGTATCCGGCTTGATCAAGCCACACCGTCGACCTCGCTTCCGGGTCTGGTTTCTCCGCCCGAAGGCAATGACACTACTCATTTTTCACTGATCGATGCTGACGGTAATCGAGTCGCAGGAACACTCACGGTCAACCTCGGCTGGGGCTCAGGCTACATGCCGCCAGGCACCGGTGTTCTTCTCAACGACGAGATGGATGACTTCTCGGCCAAACCCGGTGTGCCCAACGCTTTTGGACTGATCGGGGCTACAGCCAATGAAATACAGCCGGGCAAGCGTCCATTGTCATCGATGACGCCCACCTTCGTCGAGGGCAAGGGTAGAGTGGCGATTTTGGGGACACCCGGCGGTAGTCGGATCATCACCACGGTGATGCTGG
>QIKT01000054.1 GCA_003233095.1 Oceanospirillales bacterium
CGGCCGTTCGCTTCACCTATGACGCCACGGTCACAACCCGCCCCGGCATGAGGGCGGTGATGAGCGCAGACAACGACCCTGACTCTGATGCAACCGGTGTGGATCGCTTTTCGATGCCTCAGGCGATTCCATCCTACCTGATGGCCCTGGCCGTCGGCGTGCTCGAGTTCGAACCCATTTCAGATCGTTCAGGCGTGTATGCCGAGCCATCCCTGGTGGTCGAGGCACGCGATGAATTCATCGACACCGAAGCGATGATCGTGGCAACCGAAGCCCTCTTTGGAGCCTATCAGTGGGGACGCTACGACCTGCTGATTCTGCCACCCAGTTTTCCGTTCGGCGGGATGGAAAACCCCCGGCTGTCCTTCATCACACCCACCGTCATCGCTGGTGACAAGAGCCTGGTAGCCCTGATCGCCCATGAACTGGCGCATTCGTGGTCTGGCAACCTGGTGACCAATGCCCGTTGGAACGATCTGTGGCTGAATGAGGGATTCACCGTCTATCTCGAGTCACGCATCATGGAAAAGGTCTATGGCGAGAAGCGGCGTCGGATGGAAGACGTTCTGGGCTATCAGAGCCTGCTCGATGACATCGAGAGCTTGGCGCCCGAAGATACGCGCCTGCTGGTCAACATGACCGGACGCGATCCGGATGACGTCTTCTCCAACGTGCCTTACGAGAAAGGCCGCTCCTTGCTGGTCTTCATCGAACAAGCGGTCGGTCGCGAGGCCTTTGATACCTGGTTGCGCGGCTACTTTGACCGCCACGAATTCAACAGTCTGGATACCGCCGCATTTCTTGTCGACCTTCAGACCTACCTGATCGATCATCATTCAGAACAGCTGACACTCGAACAGGTCAGCGAATGGATCAACCAGCCTGGTCTTCCTGCGACCGTGGTGATCCCCACATCAGACGTCTTCACGACCGTGGACTCGCTGCGCTCTGAATGGCTCGCCGGCCGGCTGCTGGCCGACGCCATTCCCGCCAGCGACTGGACCGTGCATGAGTGGCTGTATTTCCTCAACAATATGCCTGATACCTTGAGCATCGAGCAGATGGCCGCACTGGATCAGGCCCATGCCCTGACCTCGGTCGGCAATAATGAAATCGCACACAGCTGGCTGCTGCTGGCCATTACCAATCGATTTGAACCTGCCCTGCCCAGACTGCGCAGTTATCTACTGGAAATCGGCCGCCGTAAACTGGTCGTACCACTGTATGAAGCCCTGATGAAAACCGATTGGGGTCAGCCGATGGCTGTCGAGATTTTTGAACAGGCAAGTCCCGGGTTCCATCCCCTGACACGTGGCTCGGTGGCCTGCGTGGTGTTGCCAGATTGCGACAAGTGATCGATGCGAACGATTGCCGTTGTCACCTCGTCACGAGCTGATTTCAACCATCTGATCTGGCCAATGCGTGCCATCCAGGATCATCCTGATCTGGAGCTGAAGCTGCTGGTCTTCGGCGCACACCTGTCGCCGCAGTTCGGCATGACAGTCAATGAGATTTCGGCCGAGGGGTTCCAGATCGACGAGCAGATCGAGTGCCTGATCAGCTCGGACACCGATGTGGGCATGGCGCGGACGATCGGCCTGGCGACACTCTCGCTAGCCGACAGCCTGGGCCGAATGCGCCCGGACATGCTGCTGATCATCGCTGACCGATACGAAATGATGGCCGCGGCGACGGTTGCACTCGCCTTGCGCATTCCCATTGCGCATATCGAAGGGGGTGAAATTTCGGCCGGGGCGATTGATGATGCGATTCGAAACGCACTGACCAAGATGTCGCATCTGCATCTGACCCCGCATGACAGTGCCGCCAACAGAGTGGCCTCAATGGGCGAAGCTGCGTGGCGAATCAGCGTCTGTGGCGCGCCGTCTCTGGATCATCTCAGAGAATTGACGCTATGGGACTCAGCACAGCTGATTGCAGAGCTGGAGTTGCCCGAATCGGGGCCTCTGCTGCTGATTGCTGTTCATCCGGTGACCTTGCTCAGCGACACCGTCGCCGAGATTGACGCCCTCTTTGAGGCCCTCGAACAGCTCGGTGGCAGACAGGTCTTCTGTTTTCCCAATGCAGACAGCGGATCGCATCAGATCATCAATCAGGTCGAGCGCTGGGTCAATAGTCACTCTGAGGCACGTCTGTTCGTCAATCTGCCGGCGCTTGCCTATTTCAGCTTGATGAACGCCGCAGACGTGATGCTGGGCAACTCGTCGTCTGCCATCATGGAAGCCGCCTCATTCAAGCTGCCTGTGATCAACATTGGCTTGCGACAGCAAGGACGATTGTGTGCACACAACATCATCAGTATTCCGGCGGACCGTGCGCAGATTATCGAGCAGACCCAACGCGCCTTGTCCGACGCCTTTGGCGAAGGACTGGCTGATCTGCATAACCCCTATGGCGACGGCCATGCGTCACAGCGAATCGTCAGGGCATTGGCCGAGTGTCCACTGGGTGATCAGCTACTGCTCAAGGAACCTCAGTGACACCCCTCATCCCACTCGCCAATCCCGAGGTCACCGACAGCGATATTCAAGCAGTCAGTGCTGTGATGCGCTCCGGGACACTCAGCCGTGGCGCCGCCGTGGAGGCACTCGAATTGCGGTTCTGCGATTTGACAGGCTGCGCTCATGCCATTGCCATGAGCTCGGGGACCGCCGTCCTGCACGCGCTGCTGGACGCTTGCGAGATTGGCCCGGGTGATGAAGTTATCGTGCCCTCGTTCACCGTGCCGGCCACAGCCAACCCCATCATCCATCGGGGTGCAACTGCCGTCTTTTGCGACATCAGCCCCAGCACATTGGGGCTGGACCCTGAGTCTGTCGAGGCGCTGATCTCCCCCAGAACACGGGCCATGATTCCCGTCTACCCCTTTGGAATGCCGATCGAGATCGGCGCCCTGCACGCGCTGTGCGATCAGCATGAACTGGTCCTGATCGAAGACAGCTGCGAAGCATTGGGCACATTCATTGAAGGACGTCACGCAGGACGTCATGGACTGGCAGGCAGCTTCGGCTTCTATCCGAACAAGCAGATCACCACCGGTGAAGGCGGCATCTGCATCACCGACGATGCCAGGCTGGCGGAGCAGCTGAAGCTGATCCGAAACCATGGTCGAAGCATGAACGGTGACTGGATGGACCAGCAATTGGCGGGTCACAACTTCAGACTCGGCGAGCTTCAGGCAGCGCTTGGCGTCTCTCAGCTATCGCGTTGGCCACAGACCCTGGAGCGTCGTGCTCAGATCGCACAGCGCTATGATGCGCTGCTCAATGATGAGCGTCGCGTCATCAGCTATCATCCGCGCAACAATCAACAGGATACTGTCAGCCTGTTCTGCTATCACCTGTGTCTGAACAGCGACCTGCCTGTCGCTGAACTGCAGCGCTGTCGAGATCGGGTCCTCGCTTCAATGGCCGCTCGCGGGATTCAATGTGGGCGTTACTTTGCACCGCTGCATCAACAGCCTTTCTGGAAGCGTCTGGCCGGTGGCGCTTCCAGCGACTTGCCGATCACCGACCGTGTGGCCGCCGGATCACTGGTGCTGCCCTACTTCAACCGGTTGACAGAAGCACAGCAAGTGATGGTCGTTGAGCAGCTGCAGCGAAGTCTGGATGTTGCTGAGCTGAGCTGAGAGGCACAGGACGGCTGCTCGACAGAGCCCCCTGGACATTGGCTTGTGACTGCTGTTGTTCAGCAGTGAGTTGCTGATCAGATCATCGGAGATTTGCGAGTCAAAAAGCGGACTCGAGCAGCCGATCCAACTCGCCGGACTGTTGCGCAGCAGACAGGTCGTCAAAGCCGCCGACGTGAACATCCCCGATAAATATTTGCGGCACGGTTCGACGCTTTGACCGGGTCATCATCTCTTCGCGTCGATGCGGTTGCTGGTCAATCAGGACTTCGTCATAGCTGACGCCGCGCTCGTCCAGCAAGCGGCGAGCGGCGACACAGAATGGGCAACTGCGGGTGGCGTAAAGGGTAATGGCAGTCATGGCATCTCTCATCTTCATTGTCGGTCTGCTAGGAGACTGCCTGATTTAACGGATCGTAGCGAGGAAAAGTCGATTTGAGTCAGATTTTTCGACCTTTTCAGGCGAATTGCATTTCTATTTTAACGAAAAAGATCGGGAAATCTGACCCAATTCGAATTTTCCGCAGGTGATCATGTTAAGTCCGGCAGGCTGCTAAGGAGCCTCTGAACAAGTCATGACCGCTTGTCTTGAGCGTCAAACACGCCCCCTCTGCGTTGCATGAACCGAGCCATAGCAACACTATGACTCGGTTCATGCGCCT
>QIKT01000174.1 GCA_003233095.1 Oceanospirillales bacterium
GGATGACCGGGGTGCGGTGGATCAGCGGGGCGATTCGAGTGGCGGCCTGCCGAATATCGGCAACCGTAACCGTAGTTGATGGCATGGCATTCCTGACGATGATGGATCGCAGCTGTACCCAGTATACGGAGAGCTATCAGGCTCGTCATCTGCTTCGTCCAGATGAACCTGAGAAGTGAACGCATCGTGGTAAACTCAACGCCCGGTCTGTGAGGCCGGTTCTCGCCGTTTTCAGGAGACCATTCATGGCCGGTCAGACCATCCAGCGTCATGACTATCAAGCATTCGAATTTGATCTGACAGCGGTCGATCTGATCTTTGATCTTGGCATCGAGCAGACCGAAGTGCAGGGCACGCTGACTCTGCAGCGGAGAACAGCGGGTGACGGCAGCGTCTTGCGGCTGCATGGACAGGGCCAGCCGCTGCGGGGCATCAGCGTGGACGGTCACGCGCTGGATGCCAGTCGCTATCGGATCGAGGACGGCAACCTGTTGGTCGAAGGCCTGCCAGATCGGTGTGAACTGATGATCCGCACCTCGCTGACTCCAGGTGACAACACCGCGCTCGAAGGGCTGTACTGCTCTGCCGATTTTTTGCTGACCCAGTGTGAAGCCGAAGGATTCAGGCGCATCCTGTATTTTCCGGATCGGCCTGACGTCATGAGTGTGTATCGGGTGACGCTGAACGCAGACCGTCAACAGTTTCCGGTGCTGCTGAGCAATGGCAACTGCGAGCGTCAGGCTGATCTTGAAGACGGGCGTCATCAAACAGTGTGGTTCGACCCGGCTCCCAAACCCAGCTATCTGTTTGCGTTGGTGGCCGGCGATCTGGACTGTCTTTGCGATCAGTTCACCACCTCTGATGGCCGAGACGTTGCCCTGAAGATCTATGCTGAGACTCCGAACATGGGGCAGCTTGATTACGCCATGGCCTCGTTGAAGCGATCCATGGCCTGGGACGAGCAGCGATTTGGCCTGGCCTACGATCTGGATGTCTATCACATCGTGGTGACCAACGATTTCAACATGGGCGCGATGGAAAACAAGTCGCTGAACATCTTCAACTCCAAGTATGTTCTGGCCAGTCGTGACACGGCAACCGACCGGGATTATCAAGCCATAGAGGCGGTCATCGGGCATGAATATTTTCACAACTGGACCGGCAATCGCATCACCTGTCAGGACTGGTTTCAGCTGAGCCTCAAAGAAGGCCTGACGGTGTTTCGAGATCAGGAGTTTACCGCCGACATGCAGTCGCGTGCGGTCAAGCGAATCGAGGATGTGAGACAACTGAGATCACTGCAGTTTCCCGAGGATTCAGGCCCCATGGCCCATCCGGTTCGTCCCGACAGCTATCAGGAGATCAACAACTTCTATACCGTCACGGTGTATGAAAAAGGCGCCGAAGTGGTTCGCATGCTGCACACGATACTCACAGAGGCCGGCTTCCACAAAGGTATGCGAGAGTATGTCAAACGGCATGATGGACAGGCCGTAACCTGCGATGATTTCAGGCTGGCCATGGCTGAAGCCAATAACGTGGATTTGAGCCAGTTCGAGCGCTGGTACTCACAGGCGGGCACTCCGGAGCTGAGCTGTCAGATGGTTCATGATCCGGAGCGATCAGAGTGTCATCTGACCTTCAGCCAACACACCTCGCCGACCGCGGATGGCTCGGCCAAGCAGCCGTTTCATATCCCGGTGCGACTGGCCTTGCTGAACTCAAGCGGTGAGGCCTGCGCACTGCACAGTGATGATTCGGCGCTGGAAGGTGATCTGTTTCACCTCACCGAGTCCAGCCACACGCTGACGCTGGCCGACATTGCCGAGCGCCCGGTGCCGTCCATCCTGTGCGGTTTCTCGGCGCCTGTACATCTGAGCATGCAGCAGTCGGGCGAGGAGCTGGCCTTTCTGATGGCACATGATCCCGATTCATTCAATCGCTGGGAGGCTGGGCAGACGCTGGCGCAGCGGATTTTGATGAGTCGCATGAGTGACGGTGAAGAGGCATCGATGTCCGACGCCTCGGTGTTCATCGAGGCCATGCGCAGCACGCTCAGTGATCGTGATCTGGATCCGGCGCTGGTGGCCGAGACCCTGTCATTACCGGACATCAACACGCTGTTGTCACGACAGATCGATGTGAATCCGGTGCGGGCCTTCGAGCTTCGACAGCAGCTGCAGCATCAGGTTGCCACTGCCTGTGAGTCCGAATTGCTGTCCGCCTATCATCATTGTCTGGATGCATCCGAATCCGCTGGCGCACCGAGTGATAGTGGCAAAGAGGATTGGCTGTCGCCGCAGCGAATCGCCCTGCGTTCGCTTCAGAACCAGACCTTGAGCGGCCTTGCTGTGCTGGACGATGCCCCGGATGACCTGATTCTTGCGCAATACCTCGAATCGGACAGCATGACCGAGAAGCTGCCCGCATTGGCCATGCTGGTGCATACCGGACACTCTCAGGCTGATGCCATGCTCGACGATTTTCTGGCGCAGTTTCAGGACAATGCCCTGGTGGTCGACAAATGGCTGGTGGTGCAGGCAACCTCGCCTCAGGAATCGATGATGCCCCGCATGAGTCAGCTGATGGCTCATCCGGCCTATCAGGCACACAACCCGAACAAGATTCGCTCGCTGGTGGGTGCTTTCAGTCGGGCCAACCCGGTACACTTTCATGCGGCCTCCGGAGAAGGCTATGCATTTCTGGCCGATCAGGTGCTGGCGCTGGATGCCATCAATCCGCAGGTCACTTCGCGATTGGCATCGGCATTCAACGCCTGGAAACAGCTGGAGCCGACTCGTCGGAATCTGGTTCGGGCCCAACTGCAACGCATCGCGAACAGTGGATCGTTGTCGCCGGATGTCAATGAAGTGATCAGCAAGGCACTGGCCCGATCAGCCTCTGAGTAAAGTCATGGCTTGAAATCAGGCCATGACAGACCAAAATCAGAACCATCAGTCAATCACGCGGAGTGCCACCATGGCCCTGACAGACCACGCCCAGAAGACCATCAGTGAACTGCTCGACAGCAACCGGGTTGTGCTGTTCATGAAAGGCTCGCCCTCGATGCCCCAATGTGGCTTCTCGGCCAAAGCAACAGGTATTCTTGGTTCGCTGGTGCCGGACTATGCCACCTTCAACGTCCTGGAGGACGAGCAAGTTCGCGAAGGGATCAAGGAATTTGGTCAATGGCCCACCATACCGCAGCTGTATATTGATCGTGAGCTGATTGGCGGATCTGACATCATCAATGAAATGTTCGGATCCGGTGAACTGCACGATGTGCTGGGTCTGGAGCAACCAGACCGCACGCCCCCCACTTTTACCATTTCCGAAGCGGCAGCCAACGCCATCCTTCAAAGCGTGCCAGAGCATGGTTCCGAGGTGCTTCACTTTGCGATCAACGATCACTGGCAGGGTGAGTTCATGCTGCAGCCGGCAACCGGCCATGAGATTCGCGCCGAGGACTCGGGCATCGAACTGTACATGGATCCGATGACCGCCCAGAAAGCTCGAGATATGCACGTCGACTGGATCGAAACCATGCAAGGCAATGGTTTAAGCGTAGACCTGCCAATGGCGCCGCCGGCAGTCAAGTCGATGACGGTCGCTGAACTCGCAGCGCGTCTCGATCAGGGTGGCAGCTTGCGCCTGTACGATGTGCGCCCCGAGCTGATGCGCGTTCAGAAACCATTTGATGGTGCGACGCCGCTGGATCGTGAGGCCATGGCCTCGATTGATGCTCTGCCCAAAGACACTCCGATGGCCTTCATGTGCCTGCGTGGCAATGCCAGCGCCTCGACGGCAGAGCATTTCAGGCTCAAGGGCTACACTCAGCTATTCAATATTGTCGGTGGTCTGGAAGCCTGGGAACAACAGGCCTGAGCGTGAGCCGGACTTTGCCCCGGCGATGTCCACACTGATTCATTGACGGAGCTTGGCCCATCAGCAGTCTGATTCCAGTCTCGATCGGTAGCGATTACCCCACCCGAAACCTGCCCGAAGATCAGGCCATCTCGGTGGTTGCCCAACTGCTGGATCAGCAGCAGACCGAGCGCGCGCTGATTGCTCTGCGTTGCCTCGAATCGCACATCGGTGAACACCCGCATGTGCGCTATCTGCGGGCCCTCGTTGATAGCCAGAACGATCAGCCCGAACGTGCATTGGCCACGCTCGATGCCCTGTTTGATGGCGGCTCCAACTCGCCTGAAGTGCATCTGCAGCGGGCTCGGTGCCTGCGCCAGTTGGGCCGCCCTGAAGACGCTCTGGAGGCAGTTCACCTC
>QIKT01000209.1 GCA_003233095.1 Oceanospirillales bacterium
GAAGAACGGCTGCTGTTTCCATGGCAATTGCGTCTGGCCGAGCGCTTGATTAACGAGGACGAGGATCCGGCTGTCAAACGGGTCGAGCGTCTGATGCAGCGGTATTTCAAGGCCGCCATGCAGATCAGGCAACTCAACCAGAATCTGATTGGCAGCTTCAGGCGTAATTTGTCAAACCAGACCGTCCAGGTACGGGTCGTCAACCAGGATTATCAGATTGCCAATGGCGAACTGGAATTTACCTCAGAACAGCTGATTCGTCACGATCCGACACACCTGATGGGCCTGTTTGTGGAGTTTTCTGGTAACCCGGATGCCATATCCATCAGCTATCAGGCCAGGCGCTTGCTGAAACGTCACAGCCATGGCATGCATGAATTGAGGCGATCTGATGTGGCCCGCCGACTGTTTCGGCAGATCTGGTCGCGTCTGGATCGACTGACACGGACACTCGGTCAAATGCATGAGTGTGACCTGCTGGGAGCCTATCTGGGCGAATTTGCGCACACCATCGGTCATATGCAGTTCGACATGTTCCACGAGTTTACCGTCGATCGACACACGCTCATGGTTCTGGATTACCTCGATCGCTTTCGCAGTAATGATCGACTCGACGCTTATCCGCTGGCTCATGATGTCTGGAAGCGTCTGAGCAAACCCCATCTGATGTATGTCGCCGGTTTCTTTCATGACATTGCCAAGGGCATGGGCGGCGATCATTCCGAACTGGGCGCCGGGATTGTCACCGAATACGCCAGTGCTCATGGATATACGGTGCAGGAAATTCGCTTGCTGGCCTGGTTGGTCAGACACCATTTGCTCATGTCGATCACCGCACAGAAGCGCGATATCGCCGATCCCGAAGTGATTCATGATTTCGCATCGAAGGTCGGCGACCTGGCGTATCTGAATTATCTCTTCCTGCTGACCATGGCAGACATTTCGGGCACCAGCCGAAAACTGTGGAATACCTGGCGAGCATCGCTGCTGTCTGATCTGTATCGACGAACTCGTGCCGCACTCGAGCGGGGTCTGGGCAACCCGCTGCAGCGGGAAGAACAAATCAGCGATGTTCGTGAGGAGGCACTGCAGAGGCTCAATCCGGATGCGGGATTGACGCGTCGAGTGTTGGCACTCTGGTACAGCATTCCTGACGACTATTTTCTGCGTCATGCAGCGGACCAGATTGAATGGCATACCCGCCAGTTCATCGATGCGCAGGCGTATCCGATCGTCGCCATTCGTGATTTCCCTGATCGCGGTGCCACCGAGGTCTTTGTCTATAGTCAGAACCGCGACGGCGTGTTGGCTACCATCGTCTCGACTCTGACGCAGCTGGGCCTGAATATCCTCAATGCCAAATCGGTGATTACCGAGGACGGATATCTGATTGACACGTTCCTGGTGGTCGACCTCAGAGGTCAGCCACTGGGTGATCTGGCTCGATCAGGCCGGGTCAGGGAGCGGTTGCTGAAGTATTTGGGTCAGGATGAACTCAGCATTCCAGAGGTGACGCGTCCGGTCCCGGGTCGAATCAATTCCTTCCAGCGTGTGGCGAGGATCAGCTTTCCGGATCACGCCGACGGCAGTGATCACACACTGTTGGAGTTCAGGGGGCTGGAAGAACCGGGATTGCTGGCCAGGATTTTGCGAGTGTTCCTTGACCAGGAAGTCCGCGTTCACAAGATTCAGGTGGCGACATTTGGCGAGGCAGCAGAAGACTATTTCTGGTTGTCGGACTATCAGGGTCATCGACTCGGAGACGCTCAGAAAGGTGCCTTGACCCAGTCATTGGAGAAGATTCGTCCGGCCTGATCGAAAACGCTCAATCAGGTGTCTGGTTGAGCGTTCAGCTGAATCATTTTCTGCAGGTCGCTGTAGGCCTCATAACCGCGGTCACTGCGGGTAAATTCGGTATTCTGATTCGACAGCCGGATTGCGTCCATCGCGCAGGCCCAGTTGCCCAGTTGGCTGTGAGCCTGGGCAATTCGGTAGTAGGGCAAGTAGTTGGTGTACCACATGCCGTACATGCGCGAATTGCGCTGTGAGGTTTGTCGTTGGTTGGCGGCCAGAATGAGTGCGTCGAGTCCGCGCTGAGTATCCCCCGCTGCAACCAACTCCTGGCCAAATTCGTAGTTGAAATACCACGGAAGCTGTTCGTCCCGGCCTGTTGAACGAATGGCGCACTTGCGCAGCACTCTGGCCCTGATCTCAGCCACTTCAGAGGGTTCCAGCGTGTAGGCTGAGGGCGTGTACTCGGTATACGGGACCATTCCGTCGTCAGTCTGGATGGAAGAAGCTGCCAGAACAACCTGGGTGCTCGCGACTATCAGCAACAGGCTGGTGAAAAGCAAGCCTGTATTTGATGATATTTCCGATCGTTTCATGGGGCGGCAGCCTGAAAGGGTTGCCCGGACAATAGCAGTGATTCTGTTGAGAAGTTGTGAAAAAAAACCCGGCTGAAGCCGGGTTTTTTGCGTGTAGCCGGTGATATTGCTCAGAAGCGATAAATGCCGGAAACGACGATATTGTCCACGTCATCAGAGAATTCTGCAGCCAGATCGATCTGGAATGCATTGGCAAGAACGGCACCGATTCCGATTGTGGCGTGGGTGTCGTCAGTATCCAGCAGTCCACTGCCATCGTGATCTTCGACGGTAAACGCACCGCCGCGCAATGTCAGCACGTTGAGGAATTCCCCGCTCAGAGGGATCACCTTTTCGACCCCGAAATGATAATTGACCCCATCGCTGATCGGTTCGATGGCACGAGCCAGCTGACCATTGTCACGATCCGGGAACAGATCATCGATATTGGCCTGGAATGGCAAGGCGCGAGAGCGACCACTGGGCAGGTCGCTGTAATCGACGTTGCTGATGTCCAGTGAAAACAGCCAGGTATCTGATGGGCGGAATGCAATTCCCAGTGTCAGTGTGTCTGGCAGATCGATGGTTTGCTTGAGTGGATTGCGGAAAGACACGGTGTTGACAGCATCAAAGATGGTCAGGCACTGCTCAGAAAACTCGGTGCTGCCAGAGCAGCCAAATGAGTCGCTAAAGGTGCCCACGCCATCAATCTGATACTCGCCACCCAGGCGGTACACCAGACCGGCTGACCAGCGTCCGTTTGGATTCATCAGCAGGCCGATATTGTAGGTCAGATCCGAATCGTCTCCGTTGAGGTTCAGTGATTCGAAGCGGGTATCCACCAGTTCCTGTGCCCAGATATCAGCTGGGCCACCGAAGAAGTCGGCCAGTTGGAACTCAATATCCGAGAAATCTTCGGCAAGGCCACTGTCAAGAATGCGCAGGTCCAAGGTGGTCTGTTTGACCGAGATTCCCAGAGACAGGAAGTCCGTGAAGCGGAATGCAGCCGACAGACCGAAGCTGTTTATTTCGGCATCAATGGCATTGTCGTAGGAATAGGTGTCCAGAAACTGTGGTAAGAAGATGGTTTCAGTCGGCGTCTGGCTGTTGAACGACAAGGTGTTCTGATAATAGGCAGAGAACACCCAGCGATCATAGGGCTTGACGATACTGGCAAACGAGATGTCTGTGGCGCTGTCGTCAAATTCCTTGATGATTTGCGGGTCACCGCCAAAGCGACGCGGAACGATGGTGTCGACGTCGAAGAAACGCGCCTGAGCATCGGTGTTGCGAACATGGATGGAGACTTCAGGCTGGCTGAGAATGGTCAGGCCTGCTGGATTGGATTCTGCGGCCGTTGCATCATCGGAGACTGCGGTGAACGCGCCACCCAGACCAAGTGCTCGCGCACCAGGTGGAAGCAGATTAACTGGTAAGGTAGCAATCGATGCCGGAGAGAATGCCCCTGGTTGTGGGCGCGAATCCGGTCCGGGCGTTGTTTGTGCCCAGCTGATACTCAGTGCTGTTGTGCTCAGCAGACACAGCAGCGCGCCTGCCCGTTTAGTATAGGACATCATTATTCCTTCCTCCATGCGATCGATATGAGTCGTCGGCTCGATTATAACCAATTGTTGCCCCGGGGGAACCCGTAGCGGCTCTGAGCAAGTCTTAAGCGAGTACAGAACGGGCGATGCGCCGCCAGTCATCCGCATAGGGCGTACTCATCGGCAGAGGCCAACGCCGAACCGCTTATCGGGTCACGTCCGGCCAACAACTTGAAGACCGGATCATCAGCAATACGCGCTGCATCGTTACCATCCGCATCACCACAGGCAATGCCGAACATCCGTTGCTGAAAAATCTCCTGACAGGAATGCTG
>QIKT01000097.1 GCA_003233095.1 Oceanospirillales bacterium
ACGGCCGGCCACATAGAACATCGCTTCGCGCAGGCGATCGAGCTGCAGATACTGTTTGACCTCATCGGAGTTCAGGTCGTAACGCTGCTGACGCACTTTCTCGGCGTAGTAGCGGTAATCCCACGGCGCGATGGTGATCTCATCACCATTGGCATCAGCGACCGACTGCATGTCAGCCACTTCTTCGCCGACTCGGGCAATTGCTGCGGGCCAGACCGCTTCCATCAGATCAATGGCACGCTGAGGATTCTGCGCCATGCGGTCTTCCAGACGCCAGGAGGCGTAGTTGTCGAAACCGAGCAAAGCGACGCGCTCATCGCGCAATTGCAGGATCTGGGCGATCAATTCGTTGTTGTCGTGCTCGCCACCGTTGTCGCCTCGGCTGTAGTAATTGCGCCAGACGGTTTCGCGCAGATCGCGTTCGGTTGAATTGGTCAGGAACGGATCCATCGACGAACGGGTATTGGTAATCGCATACATGCCCGGCTTCTCGCGATCTTCGGCCATGGCTGCGGCCGCCTTCTTGAAGGCACCTGGCAAGCCCGCCGTCTGCGCTTCGGTCAGGTAAGTGACATAGCCTTCTTCATCGGCCAGCACATTGTTACCAAACTCGGTATGCAGCTTGGACAATTCGAGGTTGATCTCGGCGTAGCGATCCTTGGCATCACCCATCAAGGTCGCGCCATTGCGAGCAAAGCCTTCATAGGTCAACTTGACCAGGCGTTGCTCGGCCGCTCCACGCTGCTTCATATCATCGGACTCATAGACCGTCTTGATGCGTTGCAAGAGCGCGTCGTTCTGAGTGATTTTTGATCGGAAGGCCGACAGCTTCGGAGACACTTCGCGCTGGATATCACGAAACTCCTGAGACGACAGGTTGGCACTCCAGATCCCCCAGAAGGTGAACACGCGGCTCAGATCGTCGCCGGCTTTTTCCATGGCCAGAATGGTGTTTTCGAAAGTCGGGGCGGCCTCATTGGAGGAAATCGCTTCGATTTCTTCAAGTTGTATGGCCATGCCGGCTTCAATCGCTTCGGCCAGATGCTCCAGTGACATGGTGTCGAAGGCCGGGACACCCTGATAGGGGCCTGTCCATTTGGCCAGCAACGGATTGTCAGCGGTCTGCTCGGGCTTGACCGCCATCTCCTTGGGTGCCTCAGAAGCAGTCGCTTCAGGCGCGGGCGTCATGGCCGGATCGGTTTGTGCGGTGGGTTCGGCGTCGTTGGAACAGGCGGTCATGATGGCCAGCGCCAGCAATCCAGCGACGATAGGGCGAATCATTTTCATCGAGTCAGTCCTCAGAGTTGAATCAAACATGCAGCATAGCGATTGAACCAGAGCCATGCCATAGGTCATAGGTCAGGAATACGACACGGCAAACAGTCTCGCTGCCGTGCATGGTGAGGGTCGTGAGGTTTGGATCAAGCGGCCAGGGCGCGCAACATCCAGGCGGTCTTTTCGTGCAGGCGCGTCCGGTCAGAGGCCAGCGCTGCTGTCGATTCGTCGTCGGCACCCTGTGTCTGTTTCAGTCGATCACGACTTGTTCAGAGGCTCCCTGGACTCAGGCAATCACTGGCCGCGCTTGCTGACCGTGTTCGGCAAAACCTCATGAACAGGCATCAGCACACTCTCGCCGAACAACTGACAGCGCTCCGAGGACCAGCCAAACATCTCATCTGGCCAGTCTTTATTGTCCTTGAACGGCATCTCGACCGTATAGGCCAAACAACCAAAGTGTTCGCCGATGTAGTTGGTCGCGATGCCAAGATCGGCCTTGCCAGGCTCATCCTTGTCATAACCATGGACATCCTGAAAATCCGGGCAGGTTCTCTGCCAGGCCACTTTGAAGCTTGATTCAAGAGTCGCCAGGGTCTCGTTGTAAGAAGGATTACCTTCGCATCCCGCGACGAAATTGTAAGGCAGTGCTTCGTCTCCGTGAATATCCAGAAACAGATCGATTCCGGTCTGCTGCATGGCTTGCCTGACAAGATAGACCTCGGGGCTCTGCGCCATGGTCGGCTCCATCCATTCCCGATTCAGATTGGCCCCGGTAGCATTGGTGCGCAGGTTGCCGCGAGCACTGCCATCGGGATTCATGTTCGCAACGACATGAAATACAGCCTGAGTCAGCAGACTGGTGGAAATCGCATGATCCTCATCCAGCAATGCGCCCAACATGCCCTCGATGAACCACTCCGCCATGGTTTCTCCAGGATGTTGACGCCCGATCACCCAGATCTGCTTCAGTGAGTCGCGCTGATCGGCCGGCACGCCGCTGATAATCAGCCGATCCATGTCACGACCATCGACAGTCTGCCCCAAGGTAGTCAGTTCCACCAGACCGGATGCCTGCGCCCTGGCCAACAGGCTCAGGTGACGTTCGTGACTGTAGGGAGTGAAATAGGCCAGATAAATCCGATCCTGTTCGGCGGTGAATTCGGCAATCAGCTCACCATTCTCATAGCGACAGGGAATACGAAACCACTCATCGCGGTCATAGGACGCACAAACGTTGTAACCATCCCAGCCTTCAACATAGGAGGTTTCCGAGGCATTGACGAATCGAACCGTACAGTTCTCCCCATAGATCCCCTGAATCGAGCAGTGAAACCACTGCCGAAAATCGGAATTGGAATCCGAATCGATTCGCAACTGGATGTCATCCGCCTGGTCGGCCTGGACGGATTGAATACGGCCGCTGTCAAAGGCGTCCGAGATAGTGATCGATGTCATGGGATACTGTCCTGAGTATGCTTTTCGCGGCGAAGCATACCACCGAAGAGTGAGACTGAGTACAGTGCTCAGAGGCTCCATAGGCAATTTGAGCCTCAACTCGGCTGCCGCTACCCACCAGGACGCTCACCGCTGCAAGATGCATCAGAATGCCGTTCGTGATCGAATTCTCCAATTGAGTTCATGGCCTGTCACCACAGTGCCCGACCGGAGCCAGAACGACTCAAGGCATTGACCGTTGAGCTGACATCGCTCAGCCCGTACAATCGCGCCCGCAGCATCAGACTGAAGGGGTCTCATCGCATGGACAGCAATTCGACACACTACATCGTGTTCGGCAACGAAAAAGGCGGCACCGGAAAATCGACTCTGGCCATGCATGTGGTGGTTTGCCTGCAGCGTCTGGGGTATCGCGTCGCGGTCATCGACCTGGATTCGCGACAGAAAACCGTCAGTCGGTTTCTCGAGAATCGGCACAAAACCATTGCCAAATCCGGTGACCCACTGCCAATAGCTCAGTTCACCACCTTGCCCGGCTCCTCCCGGAGCAGCACCGCCGAGCAACGCGCCGAAGAACAGCAGGCTCTGCAGGCGGCGATTAATTCACTATCCGGGCCGCACGACGTGATCGTGATTGACTGCCCGGGCAGTCACACTCATCTGTCCTCACTCGCGCATGCACTGGCCGACACACTGATCACGCCGATGAACGACAGCTTCATCGACATGGACTTGCTCGGCGAGGTCAATCCGGATACCTGGAAGGTCGATCGTCTGAGCCACTATGCCGAGATGGTCTGGCAAAGCCGCAAGTTCCGCTCCGCCTCCGAGAGGCCACCGATGGACTGGGTCGTCACTCGCAACCGCCTGGCCAACCTGCATTCCCAGAACACCAAACGGGTCGATGAGGTTTTGACCGCCTTGCAGAAGCGGCTATTTTTTCGATATGTCCCGGGCTTGTCCGAGCGGGTGATCTACCGCGAACTGTTCCCGCGCGGCTTGACCATGATGGATATTGATTTGCTCAGCGAGTTTGGCCGGATGCAGGTCTCGCACGTGGCGGCTCGACGTGAGGTCAAACAGCTGGTAGAGGCCATGAAGCTGCCCGACCCATCTGACTGAACGGGTCAAGCCTGTTCATCACAAGTCAGTATGGCACTGAACGTCAGATTCACCCGCAAGGCCATACAGTGCCGCCCATGAACACACTGACATCGTTAATCACGTCACGACCGGGAGCTTTACTGGTGCTGACATCACTGCTCGGTGGCTGCAGCAGCCAGCCACAAGTTGCCACTGCGCAACAGGCCGATCTGGACCGATTCATGGGCGCCTGGTACGTCATCGCCCACATCCCCACCTTCGTGGAGGATGAAGCCTACAACACCATTGAATCCTGCACTCAGAACAAGGGAACCTCTGAACAAGTCATGATCGGCCGTCTTGAGCGTCAAATATACCCACTCTACGTTGCA
>QIKT01000084.1 GCA_003233095.1 Oceanospirillales bacterium
AGGCTGCTAGACCATCATTACAATCTCAACTATCTCACAAGCCTTCGCTGCATGCCAAGCCATTCAGGACAGAACTCATGAACCAACACGACCTCATCGAAATGGATGGCAGTCAGGGTGAAGGTGGTGGTCAGATCCTCAGAAGCAGCCTCAGGTCCATGTCGTCCTGCACGCGACCGTATCAGGATGGGTGGCCAGCATCGTCACGGGACTGATCTTGTTGAGCCTGGTGTTTCTGGTGGCCGAGTACCGCGCATTCACCCATCCACCGACCGATCTCGATCGATACCGATGGCCTGATCATTCGCTATGGCCTGTTTTCCGAGAGGGTGATTCCTTACGCAGCAATGATGTTGATTGAACGGTCCCGCGGTCCGGTCAGGCGATAGTCCGATATTCGGCGATACAATGCCGCCGGTGATCCGAATGTCATGATTCAGCCGGGCTCAGAATCCGATCCGATACAGCGCATTTCTCTGGGCGTGGACCATCCTGAACCACTGATCAAAACGATCCGGGAGCATTAGGTAGCGGTCGGGTGTCAGCATAGGCTATGAAAGTCAGAACGCTGCGCCAGTCAACGAGTGATACTTGCTGCTCAATGCGTGGTCAGTTCGAAGTGATGGTCTTGTTTGGAACCACGCATTGACGCCCCGAACTGTGACAACAAGTGTCACATTGTGCTTGCAGTAAGAGTCGTGGCATGATCGAGAATGATTTGCGATCGGATTCCAGTGATGAATGCCACTGATTTGAGACCCTTTGTCCCCAGCCGTGATTATCAGAAGTCGCGTGCCTTTTATCAGGCGCTGGGCTGTAATCTGGATGATGCCAATGATCATCTGACGCTGATTGAATGGGGCGACTGCACCTTCTTTCTGCAGGATTACTATCAGCAGCAGTTTGCCGAAAACTGCATGCAGCAGCTGATCGTGATCGACCTGGATGCCATCGAGGCACAGTTGATGGCCATCACAGACATCGAGATTCGTTTTGAGCCGATCCGCCAGGAGCCCTGGGGTCGAGTGATTTACCTCTGGGGTCCAGCGGGCGAGCTGTGGCATCTGACCGAGCTGACTAAATTCGCCTGACCGACGTGTCGCTCCGATGGCTCAGAGGCCAAGGACCGCCAATCTGCTGATTCAGCCCAATGTCTTCAATAGCCCCAGCGCGGTAATACTGGAAGGCAACATCGGCGAGACTTTCATTGATGGTTTTGAGGCCCAGGTGTGCCGAGTATCTCTGATGGTCACCAAGGGAGCCTCTGAACAAGTCATGAGTCGGATCATGATCGCCTGCTGCTGATCCCTGAATTATTTCTGGAAATGTCTGAGTATTTTCATCGTTTGCGCGAGACATAGAAATCACTCGACACAACGGGATAGTCCATGTCTGCTTCTTCTCGTATAGTGTTCGCAAACAGGGGCGGCGGTTTGCAAGAAACGACCCGTCAGCCGGGCCGTTTCCATACAGCAGGATCAGTCGGCAGGTTCAAGTTCGACCAGCTCTGATTCAACCTTCTGGTCCAGATAGGCCTTGATCAACGCTTGCAGTTCAGACTCGCCGATGGCCTTGCCATCCAGTGATGCTATCGTAAAATCTTCATCGCTGCACAGCGAGTTACAATGTGAGCTGCACCATTCGAAGGTGTGCTGACAATTGATCATGCACATAGTCTGGATGTGGTCACACATCGATTGAGCCTGGCTGGTAGCGCCAAAACCAAGCATTGCCGCCGCGGCGGTCCATTTGAGCTTTTTTAAACGTGTCATGATTCATCTCCCTCAAGGATTATAAAATGACGAAAATAACTCGGCGAATCAGCCTGGCGCGGTCCATACGCATGCGTCCGAACCAGGGCGTTCATTGCCGAATCGACGCACAGTCGATCCGGTACTGTGGCCCGACTGTCTATTCAGGTTAGACGTTGAATTATACGGATTCAAATACAAGACTGTGATTGTCTAAGCAATAACGGAGTGAGAGGTGGGGCTGCACGATAGTATTCAGGGTGCAGCGTATAGACGGTGACTGAGGTAGGATGGGTGGCCGAGTCAATGATAGAACAACCACATGGCATTGCCGAAAATGGATCATTCCTATCAGAGTGATTTACCCGACCTGTGTCAGCGCAGCGACCCCATCTCCTGCAAGGATCCCCAGACCTTGTTCTTTAATCAGGCATTGGCCGATGACCTGGGGCTGGAAGGGGACTTTACGGCGCCGGATCAGCGCGCCGCGCTGTGGTCGGGCAACCAACTGTCTGATCAGATGCAGCCCATCGCCCAGGCCTATTCCGGCCATCAATTTGGCCAGTTCAATCCGCAGCTGGGAGACGGTCGTGCGCTGATCCTCGCTGAGTGGATTGATCCACACGGCCGGCGAGTTGATATGGCGCTGAAGGGCTCGGGTCGCACGCCGTACTCGCGGGGTGGCGATGGCCGCGCCGCCGTCGGGCCGATGCTCAGGGAAGTCCTGCTCAGCGAGGCCATGCACGCAATGGGCGTCCCGACCACGCGCTCGCTGGCCGTCATCGCAACGGGCGAGACCGTGCGCCGCGAGCAGAATCTTCCAGGTGCCGTTCTGGCTCGTGTTGCTGCCAGTCATATTCGTATCGGCACTTTCGAGTATCCGGCATCTCGCCAGCAGCTTGAGTCCCTCAAGCGTCTGGCAGATTACACGCTCAATCGCCACTTCCCAGACCTGCAGGACAGCAAGCAACCTTACCTGGAGTTACTGCATGTCGTGCAGGCGAGGCAAATTGCCCGGGTCGCCCAGTGGATGAGCTTCGGATTCATTCACGGCGTGATGAACACCGACAACATCAGCATCTGTGGCGAGACCATTGACTATGGCCCCTGTGCCTTTCTCGAACACTACGATCCGGCGGCGGTCTTCAGCTCGATCGATCGCCAGGGTCGCTATGCTTATCAGAACCAGCCGGCCATCATGAACTGGAACCTGGCCCGCTTTGCCGAGACGTTGATCCCGCTGATCCATGATGATCAGGAAACCGCCATCGAGCAGGCGACCGAGGTCATCCACGACTTTGGTAAGCAGTATCAGGCGCAGTGGTTGAAGCGAATGCGGGCTAAAGTGGGGCTGACTGATGACAACGATGTGAAGCCAGGCCGCGATGCCATGTTGATCAACGACTGGTTGGCGCTGCTGAAGGAGGGGCAGGTTGACTTCACCCAGGCCTGGCGCTACCTGGCCGATGCGGCCGAGGGTCAATCTGATCACTTGCTCGATCTGTTCGATGAGAAGTCCACGGTCGAATCCTGGCTTGAAGATTGGCAAGCTAGATGCGAAGCCGAGCCAGGATCCGCAGATGGAGTAGATGCACACCGCGCTGCTCAGATGGGACGAACCAACCCCTGGATCATCCCGCGAAATCACCATGTGGAAGACGCCCTGAACGCCGCATCAAGCGACGGCAATCTACAACCCTTCCGAGATCTTCTGGACGCAGTGCAGCACCCATTCGAAGAACGTCCCGAGCATCAGCGCTGGTCCGAGCCGGCAAGCCTTGTATTCACCGTGCAGCACAAGACCTTTTGCGGGACGTGAGCGCGTCCGGTGTGACGTTGCCTGTGTCTGATGCATGATCAGGTGCACCACAACTACTCTGGCACAGCTACTCCAGAACTACTACTCCAGAACTACTACTCCAGAACTACTCTGGGACAGGGAACGGGAACTACTCTGGGAACTACTCTGGGACAGGCACAATTTGAACTACCGGCTTCACCTCCTCCCGCGTCAACATCACCTGAATTCGCGGTTCCCTTTGTGAACGGGCTGCCGACACATCCTCCAACGGTTGTTGCAACAACCGCTTGTACAGAAACACCAACGCATGAAAAGCCTGGTTCTGCGTCGACGCTGCTACAGCGTTCTGCACCGCCAAATGCGTTAAAAAGTCTTCCACATTTTTCTTGGCATTCACCAAAAGCGTCTCCCGCGCCTCCATTCGGTGAAAACGAACAAAACGCACAACCCAATCGCAATAAGCACGCTCAGTATGGATGGAGTAATGCAAACGCCGCATCAAATCGCGCATTTCTGTCAATAAACCGTTTCCAGAATTTTGAGTTGACATACTGATTACCAGGGAATAGAGTTTGAGAAAAATAGCGAGTGAATATGCCTAAATATCACCCTAATATCAAATATCAGAG
>QIKT01000156.1 GCA_003233095.1 Oceanospirillales bacterium
GAGATGCGACTGATTCCTGGTGCGGCCTACGAACGCCAACAATTCTTTCTCGACAAACGCCTGCCCGAGGGTAGCGCACAACTGCCCATGGACCCCTATCAGCAGGCTCGTGAACAAATGCGTTCACTGGCTCATCGCAGCCAGACACCGCGTCGCAGTGGCTGGCTGCTGAAGTCCGGGGCCGACAGCGGCTGGCAGGCGCTCGGCCCGGGCAACGTTGGCGGACGGACCCGTGACCTGGTATTCCACCCGAATAATCCTGATACGCTGTTTGCTGCAGCGGTCTCAGGTGGCCTGTGGCGATCGGTCAATGCCGGACAAAGCTGGCAGCCGATCGGTGATCAGATGGCCAATCTGAACATTGGCACCGTGATCATTGATCCGCAGCAGCCTCACGTCATGTATGCCGGGACCGGTGAACTGTACCGGCGCACCGATCGACCTTATTCCAGCATGAGTGGTGCGGGCGTGTTCAAGAGTATTGACGGCGGCACGACCTGGCTTCAGCTCAGTGACACTCGCAACAACAACTTCATATATGTCTCCGATCTGGTGATCAGCTTGCAAGACTCCAGGCGATTGTATGCCGCAACCAACACCGGAGTCTGGCGTTCGGAGAACGCGGGTGCCAGCTTCGAGCAGATCCTGTTTCCAGGCGCCGACGATGGCTCGCCCCTGTATGAGGGTTGCAACGAATTGCTGCTGCGCGAGGATCAGGATACGGACTGGCTGCTGGCGACGTGTTCATCCCGATCTACGGACGATCGATACTGGTTGCCGGGCCTGTTGCCCGAAGCCTGTGATGGCCCCTGCGATGCGCGCATCTATTTGAGTACAGAAGCCGAATCAGCCACAAGCGTGGCCGATTGGCAGGTCACACTGACCGAGCCAGGTATGGGTCGTACCCGACTGGCCGCTCATCAGGCGAATCCGGCCATTCTCTATGCCTCCTCGGCCAATACTGATGGCGGCGTGGATCTGAGCGGTGACGGTATCCCTGATCTGGCCAATGGCTTGCATGCGATCTTCCGCTCTGATGATGGCGGGCAACACTGGCGCGCGACCCTTCGTGTCGGCGATGGCCTGCTCAATTCACAGCTGTTTTCCTACGCCGATGGGGCGTTCAATGCGACCTGCACCCAGGGGCAGGAGGACAACTGGTACTACAGTGCGGGTTGGTACAACCAGGCGATTGTCGTCAATCCGATTAATCCGGACGAAGTCTGGGTGGCTGGCATGGAAATATATCGTTCCGATGATGGGGGTCAGAATTTTGGGTTGGTCTCACACTGGGACGCCCAGTGGACCGGAGGCCCCGGAAGCCGCGGTGCCTATGTGCATGCCGATCAGCATGCGCTGGTTTTCCATCCCGACTATGACGGGGCGAGCAATCGGCAGCTGTTTGCCACCAACGACGGCGGGATCTACCGAACTTTCGATGCCAGTCGCGCTACGGCAACGGGTGGCACGGCCCCCTGTCAGCCAATGGCAGACTCGGTCGGTGTCGTCTGGAACAGTCTCAATCGGGATTATGCGGTGACACAGTTCTATACCGGTGATGTCTATCAGGATGGCACACGCATGTTGGCCGGCGCACAGGACAATGGCACCCAGATGCGAGTCAACGGCAATAATGACTGGATCCAGGTGTTTGGCGGTGACGGCAGTGAACTGGCCTTCAGTTCCTACAGCCCGGATGTCTTCTTTGTCTCATCCCAGAAAGCCAACATCTGGCGCACCGAGGACGGTGGGCTCAACTACATCCGCGCCAACAACGGATTGACGGGTGGTTTCATCTTCATTGCTCCTTTCATTCTGGATGACAATAACCCGTCGCGCTTGTTCGCTGGCGGCGATCGCCTCTGGCGTAGCCTGGATTCTGGCAGCAGCTGGCAGTCCATGACTGATCTTCTGGGTACAGGTTATAACGATCAGATTTCTGCGCTGGCCCTGTCGCCCTTCGATGCCGGGCATCTGGTGTTTGCCAATCGCGGCAGAATCTATTCAACCCGCAGCGGACGCGCCTTCAGCAGCGATATCCCACGCACCGTCACTTCGCCACGATCAGGCTGGATTTCTTCCCTGGTGTTTGATCCGATTGATGCCGAAACCGTCTACGCCACGGTCTCGACTTTTGGTGGCCAGCACGTCTGGAAGTCCAGCGACGGCGGCGAGAATTTCAGCAGTATTGACGGTTCCGGTGCCAATCGCCTGCCGGATGTCCCGGTTCATGACATCGCCATTGATCCGAGCAATAACCAGCTGCTGGTCGTGGCCACTGATCTGGGGCTGTTTTCCAGCCGTGACGGCGGACAGGGCTGGCAGGTCGAAGATAGCGGCTTCAGTCAGGTCATCACCGAGACGCTGGTGGTCACCGAGCGGCCGGGTGATTCGGCGCTGCTGACGGCCTTTACCTACGGACGGGGCGTCTGGCAGGTCGCCTTTGACCAATTGGCCATCGCACCGGAACCTGCTCCGGCAGCCGGCTTGTCAGGCTTGTGGTTCAACGCCGATCAATCCGGGCATGGGTTGCAGATCGAGACCATTGACATACAGGGCGTGGCGTCGATCTACGCCTCCTGGTACACCTATCTGGATGGCGAGCCACGCTGGTTGACCGGCGTCGGTGCCCTGCTGGATGGTCGTGCGGTGATTGACGCGGTGATCACTGACGGAGCTGAGTTTGTCGCAGATTTTTCTGCCGACTAGGTGCAGCGTATTCCCTGGGGACAGTTCACTCTGGATTTTGTGACCTCCGATTCTGCCACCTTGTCCTGGCAGTCGCTGCTTGCTCCGTTTGACACTGGCCTGATGCCATTGTCGCGGCTGACCGAGATCGCCCATCAGGAACCCGAGGGCGCCGGCTTCAGGATTTGCCACAGCGGTACCTGGTTCAATCGATCTCAGGATGGCCATGGCATCATGCTCGAGGTGCTCGACAATCAGCAAATCATCGCCACCTGGTTTGTCTATCTGAACGGTCGGCAATACTGGATGCTGGCCCAGGGCGCAATTGAATCCGATCAGGCCAACCTGTCGGTGGTCAGTGGTCGCGACAGCAGCTTCCCACCGCAGTTCGATGCCGCCGATGTCGAGATTTTCGACTGGGGCCGTATCACACTGTCGATCGACAACGATCTGCTGAATGTCGATTGGATCTCCGGTGTGCCGGGGTTCGGATCAGGCTTCATTCAGATGGAGCGGCTGACGACGTTGTCAGATCACCCCTGTCTGTGAATCAGCAGATGTCGAGCGGGCAGGCGGCCCTGCCTCGCGATAGGCATGTTGCTGCCGGCCACCGCCAAGCCGACGCCTGCAAGTCTGAGCAATCCTGACCGAAATCAGGCAGTAGATCATGGCAGCCAGGGTCCAGAATGTAGAGCCAATCAGCTCAGGAACGGTAATCGCATCCGCCAGCAATGGCAGCGATTGGTTGACCCAATACAGGGTCCATACTCCGATCAGACTGATCCCCAGAGCCGTCAGGCTGCTGGGTCGCCGCTGGTGAGTACGAAGCTGGTGGGACTGACGGACTGATTCATTTTCTCGACGTAGGCACTGAAGTCAGCGATTGCGATCGTATCCTGAAGCGTTCGGTACAGATAACGCATGCTCAAGTCACTGCCCGCCAGCTGAACTCGCGCTGAGAACTCGAAGGACGGATGGCTCACTTTCTGCTGATCAAGGGAACGGGGCCAGATGCTCTGCGGTCCACGTGGAAGGTGTGCTCGAAAATAACCGGGGTGATCAATCGCATAGGGGTAACGGCGCGTCAGGTCGCTGACCTCATCCAGCTGCGCGAAGGTATCCAGGGCAAACACCTCGGCGCTCAGATTGGTCGGGTCCGTGCTGGTCCAGAAGTCGCAATCTTGTAGGCCTCCGAGGCCACGATCACATTGACGTCTATGTGATCGTGGCCGTGAACACCTTGGCCAGGGTCATCCCTGGTATGGATCAGTTCGAGAGCAGGCCATTGCGTGAACCTTTTGCAACCATTTGGCGTGCTGAACAAGCCGTCAGCGCTGCTCAGGAGCGATCGATCCCTGGAATTTCCTTGATGTAGACGTCCTGCTTGCTGTACGGGATTTCAATGCCAGCCGCGTTGAACGACTTATAGACTTGCATCAGCAATTCATGCGTGATCTTGCCGCGCAGC
>QIKT01000060.1 GCA_003233095.1 Oceanospirillales bacterium
GTGCTGCTGGACGGGCAGACCTCATTGCTGCTGATCTCCGATCAGGGTCAATTGAGGGCCTGGCACAATCAGGATGGACGCTGGCAATCGCTCAATGATCTGCCTTTTCTCGGCACGGATCAGGTCACCTCGATCAGCTTTGGTGATGTCGATTCTGACGGCAGAACCGATCTCTACCTCGGCCGACAAGGCCTGGATCAGCTCTGGCAGCAGACCGAGACTGGATGGGTCCAGAATGAGACGGCCCTGGCGGACGTGCTAGATGACGTCCTGACCCTGGACAGCCAATGGGTCGATGCAGATCACGATGGCGATCTGGATATTCTGCTGCGCCTGGAAGAGGGTGCCCGACTGATCAACAACAATGGCGATGGCAATTTTCGTGACCTTACTGGTACGGCAATCCCGGAGTGGCAGCAGCGTCGCTTGCGACAGCTGCTGGTCGAAGACATTGATGCCGATAGAGATCTGGATCTGATAGCGATCGATGAGCAGGGCAGGGCGTGGCTGTATCGTAATGATCGGCTGTGGGCTTACAAGCACGAATCACTGTTCGAAAATGGGCCTGCATTAACACTGATGCAGTGGATTGATCTGGATGTGGACGGTCAGGTCGAAGCGTATTCGGTGACAGAAGCAGGTAGCCTGATTCGCCAGACCATCGCTGAAAACTCAGAGAATCCGCAACCAATCTACCAGGGCGATGATCTCTCTGGGCAGTTGATACACACACTGTGGCGCCAGGATGTGGATGGTGATGGCCAGATCGACCTGCTGATGGCGGCCGACCGCGGTTATATCGCTATCAATTCACGCGGCGATGTCCTGTTTGGCGCCGCCGATCGTTCCAGATTACTTGGCCTGTTGCAGGACCGTCCGGAGACAGGGCCGGCCTTGTTGATCGCCGACCAGGGTGTGGTGTACAGGCAACCCCTCGAACAGGCTGATCGTCGCTATATGGCGCTGAGTTTCAGTGGCCAGGAATCCCCCGGGGAGTCGATGCGATCAAATCCGTCCGGACTGGGGACAGGTTTTGTGGTTCGAACCGGTTCCAGATGGACCTCGGATCGCTTGCTCAGACAACATACTGGTCCCGGTTCAGATCTGCAGCCCATCTCAATAGGCCTGGGACAGGCAGAGCATGCCGACTACGTGGCGATCGAGTGGAGTGACGGTGTGTTTCAAACCGAATCTCTGCTGAGCGCCAGGCAATGGCATCGACTGACCGAAACTCAGAGGCAGTTGTCCAGTTGTCCTGTGGTGTTTATCGATCAAGGCCAGGGCTATGAGTTTGTCACCGACATCCTGGGTGTGGGTGGGATCGGCTTCAATACCGGCTTTGGCGAATATAGCGAGCCCAGGCCTTTCGAACGCATTGTGCTACCGATTTTTAATCAAGCGTTCGATCGCCCACTGACAGTCAAGATTTCAGAACCCATGGAAGAAATAGCCTACATCGATTACGTCAATTTGTGGGTCGTCGATACGCCGCCGGGTCACCAGATGGTGCTGAATGAACGCCTGGCTATGAATGGGCCGATTCCTGACGGTCTACCGGTGTTGTTCCGACACAGCCATTCGCCGGTTGCAGCGACCGTCACGTCGGGCAAGTCTGGCCCTGTCAACGTATTGGATGTGATCAGTAGCTCGGACCTGAAACCAATTCCAGTAGGCCAGGAACACAGAACGCTCAAAGGACTGCTGGAAGAAGAATTGATCATTGAATTCCAGTTTGATACCGATCTTGGCTTGCTGAATCACCCGGCTCTGCAAATGGATGGCTGGGTCGAATACGGCTATTCACAGACCAGTTTCGCAGCCTGGCAGGCTGGGCGCGTCTACGACGGGCTGACGCTGGAACGACAGAATGCACAAGGCGAGTGGGTCAGCGTGATCGAATCGTTTGGTTATCCCGCTGGAATGCCTCGGGAGTCATTGCTGATACTTGAGTCTTTGCCACTGGGTACTACCAGCCTGAGGCTGAGAACCCATCAACAGATCTATCTGGACCGGTTGCTCGTTGTCGATGTGGAGCAAGGTGTTCAGGCAACAATTCACAGACAGGAGGCGGGTGCTGCCAGGGTCACTCAACCAGGCTACCCAAGAAGAATCAATGGGCCTGAGTATCAGCCGTCGTATGATGATCGCGATCGTCAACCGTTCTGGGATACTCGCTACCCGAGTGGCTACTACAGTGCGCTGGGCGAGGTGACTGAATTGATCATCGCCGAAGATAATGCGCTGGCGATTATTGGTCCAGGCGATGCCCTGGAGCTGACCTTCAGCAGCACTGCGCCGCCGCTGCTGCCAGGCTGGCGACGATACTGGGTCTTGTCGACGGTTGGTTGGGCCAAGGACATGGACCTTTATACCAACACCGGCGAGACCGTTGAGCCGTTGCCCTTCAATTCCGAGATCGAGACTGAACAGGCATCCTTGTTGCACCTGAGGTATAATACTCGGTTCCAGTCCGGGCGATGATCCGGTGATTCGATCTGGGTAGTACGAGGATTTTCCAGCTTTAATGAATAGTCCCATTCAACGACAATCGCGACCCGTGGTCAGTCCGGGGTTGCGAAATCTGCTGCGCATCATGCTGACAGGAATCGTACTGATCCTGCTGAACAGCGTGTATCTGGTGACCGTGACGGTGATGGAGCAAATCCAGTCCACCTTGTTGCAGGATGAGATCTACCAATTTCAGTTTCTCGGCCACTTGGCGCTGGGCTTACTGCTGGTTATTCCAGTCATCGTGTATGGCGTGATGCATGGCCTCAGAGCGTGGCGTCGCCCCAATCGAAACGCCATCCGAGCAGGGGTGGCCACCATGATCCTGGCCATCATCGTTCTGATCAGCGGGATTTTGCTGATGCGTGGATTGCCATGGTTCGAAGTGAGTCGACCTGATTTTCGCCGTGGACTCTACTGGATGCATGTGGCCATCCCTCTGCTCGTGATCTGGCTGTTTACGCTGCATCGTCTGGCCGGGCGACGACTGAAGTGGGGGGCCGGATTCCTCGTTGCTGTGCTGATGATCGCTGTGATGATCTGGACCGTCATGCGCTACCAGCCAGATCAAACTCTGAGGACCTCTCAGATCCGCTTCGAGCCTTCTTTGGCCGTACTCGAGGCCGATAGCCTGATTGATTCCTCGGCGCTGATGGACAATGACTTCTGCGCCGAGTGTCATCAAGACGTTCATGACACCTGGGAAACCAGTGTGCACCATCTGGCCTCATTCAATAATCCGGCCTATGAGTTTTCAGTGTTGAATACTCGACAGGCCTTTCTCGAACGTGACGGCAACGTCATCGCATCACGATTTTGTGCGGCCTGCCATGATCCGGCCCCCCTGTTTTCCGGAGAATACGACGATCCGGCCTTCAGTCGGGCGACGCATCCCAGCGCCAATGCCGGCATCACCTGCCTTGGCTGTCACGCCATTACCAGCATCAATGGTCATCGCGGCAATGGGGAGTACAGCTTGTCTCTCCCGGCCGACTACCCATTCGCCGACAGTCAGAGCAGCTGGCTGAAATGGCTGAACCGCACGGCCATCAAGGCCAAGCCTGGAATGCACCAGCAGTCACTGCTCAAACCGTTCCATAAAGAGCCAGAATTTTGCGCCGTGTGTCACAAGGTATCCCTGACTCCTGATGTGAACAATTATCATTGGCTTCGTGGACAGAATCACTACGATGCCTATCATCTCAGTGGTGTGTCTGGCCATGGTATTACCAGTTTCTACTACCCGCCACAAGCGATCGATAACTGCCAGACCTGTCACATGAAGCCGCAGCCATCAGACGAATTCGGATCACGTTACATCGACGGTCAACTGGCCGTTCATGATCATCAATTTCCTGCGGCAAACACGGCCATTCCTGCTATCAAGGGGGCTTCCGATGCAGTTCTGGCAAAGTATCGAGAATTCCTGGATCAGAGCGTCACACTGGATCTGGTCGGCATCAGGCGCAATGGACAGATTGATGGCGAGTTGATCCCGTTGACCGAGAAGGCCTTGATGCTGGACGGGGTGGAGGAGGCCGTGCTGCTTGAACTGGTCGTGCGGACAAAGAGTCTCGGGCATGTCTTCACTCAGGGCACTGCTGATTCCAATCAGGTCTGGATCGAAGTCACTGTTCGGGACGCCA
>QIKT01000095.1 GCA_003233095.1 Oceanospirillales bacterium
AAGGACCGTCCTGTTTGTCAGCCACAATATGGCTGCAATCAGTCAGCTCTGCACGCGAGGCATCGTTTTTTATAAAGGACAAGTTCAAGAGGATGGGAGAATTGAAGATGTCATTGGGCGATACCTCAACGGTGATACTAGTTTGTCAGTCAAGCATGTTTGGGAAGGTGACTTTCGGCCTGAGACTGATGAAGTGCGACTGTTATCCGCATGGATAGAAGACAATTCCGGTTCTCCAGCAACCGTAATTGATTCTCAGCAATCATTCACTCTGACTCTTGAATATGAGCTCAAGAGAGAACAGAAAGGAATGCGCACAGGCTTCCTCATTAAAAATCAACTTGGAGTTGATGTCTGTGGCTCGACTGACTTTGATGCTCGAGTTGGAATGTCATTCCAAAAAGGCCGATATCAGGCTAAGTGTACTTTTCCAGGCATGATTTTCAATTCTGGAAGATATTCAATCGAATTCGGCGTTGATAAACCTCCGTATCAAAGCCAGCTCATAAAAACCGAATTCTGCTTGGGTTTTGATGTCGAGGATTTGGTGGGGCATGGCCCTAATCGCCAACAACTTCCGGGCATAATGAAGCCAGACTTGAAATGGAGGGTAGATAGCCTCGATGACACTTCTCGATAGACTTGTTTTTAAAATTCTTAATAAAGACTGGGCAAAAAAACTTATTGCCTTGAACAACTTGCAGACTACTACTCTGATGTACGGCGATCAGGTTCGGTTACATATAGCTGAGTCTGCGAAACTGAACAATGCGCTATTTAATGTTGCCTCGGGTGATATTAAGGTCGAGGAGTTTGTCTTTTTTGGGCATAACGTCAGTTTGTTGACCGGGACACATGATTATCGAAAAGTGAATGAGGGGCGTCAACAATCTGTCCCAGAAACTGGTGGTGATATCGTTATTCAACAGGGGGTATGGCTTGCAAGCAATGTGACGATAATTGGCCCATCAGTAATTGGTCGAAATTCAGTAGTGGCTGCTGGTTCTGTAGTGATCGGGAATATTCCAGAGAATGTAATTGTTGCTGGAAACCCTGCGAAAATAATCAAGAATATTGAAATTGGAGTCTAGGGAGCCTCTGAACAAGTCTGAGCAAGTTGGATTGAGAAAGGAAATGTGTCCGATCAATGCGCATGAACTGGGTCATAGTGGTGCTATGGCTCAGCTCAGGCAACGCCGAGCGAGCGTATTTCCCGCTCAAGACAGCCGATCACGACTTGTTCAGCGGCTCCCTAGGTGCATAGCTTGAACATTGTTCATGTACCTCATGCCTATAGCCCGGTGATTGGCGGTGTCGAGACAATTTGTAAAATGCTCTCAGAAACGCTCCAGCAACAAGGACACGGTGTCTCGGTGCTGACCGGGAATGTGGCTTCAGTCCAGGATTACTATGTCAGTGACGATGCGGTTGACGCTCCCGAGGAAGAGGTTATCGAAGGCGTTCGGGTCATTCGTATCACCTATGTTTCCCTGCTGTGGCGAGTGGCTTTGAGGCTATGGCAGTCATCTGCCAGTCAATCGGTCTTTCGACGCTTGTCCAACCGCTTGATCAACAGGGTTCAGCATCGTTTCAAGCGAGGTATCCAGAGTCACATTGCCCGGATTTCTCCTGATGTGGTGCTCACAATGCCTCATTTGGTTATCAATGTTGAAGCCGTCCTTGCTGCCAAAAGAACACTCGGTTTCCCGCTGGTCATGATGCCATTGTTGCATGAACATGATCAGAACTGGGAGCCTGAATCGATGAAGCACGCCTTGAGGCATGCTGATTCCGTGATTGCCTTGACAGCATTTGAAGCAGACCGTTTGAACACCTACTACAATGTGGAACGAGAGAGGATTTTTGTGATTCCACCAGGAGTGTCCTTGACCAACCAGCAAGATGATTTAGCTCAGAGAAGCCCGCCAAATAATATTTTGTATCTGGGCAGGATGGTCACAACCAAAGGGCTTGATGAGCTGATAAGCGCGATGCAAAAGGTCTGGAAAACAGACCCTGACGTCACACTGACTCTGGCTGGGGTGCGCGTCGATGAATCCACTGAGATTGATGCTTTGATTGAGGCGCTTCCAGATCATTTTCGCAAACGCGTGATCCAGCATCACAACATCACAGAACAGATGAAAAAAACCCTTCTAAGTGATGCACTTTGTCTGGTCTTGCCGTCAAGAATTGAATCGTTTGGCCTGGTGTTACTGGAAGCCTGGTCTGAGGGTGTCCCGGTGATTAGCTGGGATTTGCCAGTCTTCAGCGAGCTGATACGCCATGGCGAGGATGGATTGCTGGCGCCAGTAGATGATGTCGATTTAAGCCGTTCAATTCTGACCCTACTCAATGATCCACATGCTGCTCAACAGATGGGGTTGGCGGGTCACTCGAAAGTGTCACAGATGTATAACTGGGAGCAGATATCAGCACAATATATTCAGGCTTACCAGGCAGCGATTGCGAATGCCCGATAAGCCGCATGTCGTTCATGCTCTGGCCTGGTATTTTCCAGAATCTACCGGTGGCACTGAAGTCTACGTAAAGGGTTTGGTTAACGGTTTGTCAGCCAGTCAGATCAAATGTACTTTACTCGTGCCCGCATGCGACGCCTCACCAGAAAACCATGAATATCGCGGAATTTCGGTCCTGCGTTATAACCATCCAGAAGAACCTGATCATTTGGGCCCAGAATCGTTTCAGGCGCGTCTTCGTAGCGTGTCACCATCGATCTATCACCAACATTCCTGGACGCCGGAGTGTGGCGAAGATCATTTCAGATTGGCCCATTCGCTTGGAATTCCATCGGTGCTGACGGCACATGTCCCCAATCTGCATTGCATCAGAGGCACGATGATGCGCGATGGTGTTGAGGTGTGTGATGGCGAGGTGCGGGTGGACCGCTGTGCCGCCTGTCTCTTGCAGCACCGTGGCTTGCCTCGCTGGATGACAAGGCCAGTATCCAGTGTTCTGCCAATGAAGGCACGAATCAGAAACTGGTTGCCTTCTAAGGTCAACACGCTGTTTTCGATTAAACAGGAAGTTCGGGAACGTCAGAATTTGCTTAAGGCACTTTCTGAACGAGCAGAATCAGTCGTCGCTGTGTGTGAATGGCTCAAGCAGGCGCTGATTGCGAACGGTTTGACTGAACCACAGTTACTGCTCTCCAGGCAGGGTGTCGATCCCGGGCAGTGGCACGAGCAGGACATCAGTCCTCGTCAACAATCAGCATTTGTGTTTGGCTTTCTGGGTCGGGCTCATCCGACCAAGGGCATTTCAATCATTCTGTCAGCCTTCATGCAGGTTTCTGAAACACTCGCCGAATCAGTCGAGCTGCACGTCTATGCGGTATCGGTTTCTCAGGAAGACCAACGCTATTTGAGTCAACTCAAAAAGCGATTTGCGGGAACAAATAAAATTTTCTGGAAGGATTCAGTGCCGCACGATCAGGTTGGCAAGGTGCTCAAGCAGTTCGATGTTTTGCTGGTGCCTTCGCAGTGGTTGGAAACAGGCCCACTGGTTGTCTATGAAGCACTGGATGCCGAGATTCCTGTGATTGGATCAGATATTGGAGGGATTGCCGAACTAGGGGCAACGTATGCCAATGTCACCCTGGTAAACGCCCAGTCCGAAGCGCAATGGTGTGCGGCCATGCATCAGGCAGCAACATCAGAAGAACCATTGGATTGGAGCAATCAAGCGGTTAGAAGCATGAATGATGCAACCGAAGATATGATGGCGATGTATGCAGGTATTCAGGCTCGCAGGGTCACGTCTTGATTGCCCGGCGTCTGACCCGATGGCTTTACCCTTACGGCAGCATAAGGATCGTTTTACGAGGGCCTGCATCAGGTCGAAAATTTCTTGTCAGACCTGGTATGGGAGCAAGCTTTGCGTTGGGTTATTTTGATAGTGGTTATCGGTTCCTGAGCAAGTACTTGTATCCTGGGAATGTCATTTACGACGTCGGGGCGAATCGCGGACAGTTCTCGTTGTTGCTCAGTTCTCATAAT
>QIKT01000096.1 GCA_003233095.1 Oceanospirillales bacterium
TGCCTCAAGGGGTGGGTCGCCGATATTGCCCCAGATCGTTTGATCCCGATCCTGCATGCCCACCCAGGCTTGCAAGTAGGGACTGAGCATCACTTCCCGATAAGTCTGAAGATTGATACACAGATTCAGACGGTCGTCTTCCGTAGTCACCCGGGGCTGGACCTTGGAAGCCAAAGCCAGATGTGCAAAGCACAATGCAGCCAAAGTCAGCCATGCCCCAATCACCCAATGACGACTCGAATACAGCATCAAAGACTCCTGACATCAGATCAAGTCAGTAGCATCGCATATGCAATACCATGACTCTCCGCGGTCACATGGCGAATGCGATCGAATGCGTGCAGGCTTGCACACAACCTGAGCTGCCAGAAAAGCTGCGAAACTTGATCGTGCTCCAATCACTCCGAGACCTGGATGCTGTCCGAGCCGTCCTATTCACAGAATGACCAGTCCTCAGGCGTCCAATCATCCTGACGGCTGGCAGCTCACAATAGCGAATGCGCAAGACATGACAGTCAGGACCCTTCGAGCGTCAGCCCGTTCTTCTCCAGATAAATGTCCCTGAGGCGATAGTACTCAGCCAGTGCCGCTTCAGATTCTGCAATCAGGGATTCGTAATCGGCACTATCATCAGCACTATCGACGACTTGCTCTATCGTCCTCATCAGTGTGCCGTAGGCAGCGAGCTTTTTCTGCATGTATAGATTGAGCTGGACATGCAATGGGCGGATACCTTGATCACTCGGCTGGACGGCCTGCATTGCGATTGCGGCCTTGCGAAAGTCCTCGATGAGGGCTGTCATTTGACCGGCCCACCAGCGGTCATCCTGATCGACGCCATCCAGGATCAGCTGGTTGAAGCGCTCGTCTGAAGCGGCACTGCTGGTGATGTGGGGTCGTATCAGATTCACGTACTCGCTGTATTCGTTTGCACTGTGCTGTTTCCAGTAATAGCTGGCGACCAGCACCAGGACGACGAGGGTGCCCAGAAAGCCGTAACTGACCCTGCCGAGCACACCGCCCTCTGCCACGTTCCCGCTTCGGGCCTCGGATTGGACTGGGTCGAGGTCAGCCAGCCTGGCCCCCTGCTGACCGAGTACCTTCAGTCGAGCCGTGCCCTGTCGGTAGATTCGACCCCCCATGACAATCAGCACCAGCCCAACAAGAACCCCCCAGGGCAGATAGAACCCCAGGCTGATCAGCCCGAGTAACTGCAGCAAGATACCCTGATTGCGCTGCTTTTTCGGATGTATGTGATCTGCACTCCCCCAGGCAAGAAGACGTCAGCTCCAGACCGCAGAACAGACAAGACGGCTCGACAGCTCACCTCAATCGAACGTATCGAAACCTGGTCCAGCCTTGCATGAAAGCCCATGCGAATCAAACTCGACAGACCCGATGCGACCGACAGCCCGAACCAGCAGATCAAGGCCCCTCAGAGCACCAGCGATCGGACCACCTGAATCACCCTGCGGGTCAGCGACTGGATGGCAAACTGATCGATTCCGCCGGCCGGCTCATTGGCCATGGCGATCACGATGATCGGCTGTGACTCACCGCCATTCTCCGCTTTCAGAACGAGCGTCAGATTCTGGCAAATCTCGATCATCCGAATATCGCCCGACTGCTCGATGATGGAACCACCGGTGACGGTGCGCCCTACGTCGCGCTCGAACTGGTGGACAGCGAACCGATCACTCAACTATTGCCAACACAACGCCATCCGTGCCATTGGCCTAGGGAGCCTCTGAACAAGTCGTGAACGGCTGTCTTGAGCGTGAAATACGCCTGCTCGGCCCGAAGCTATAGACAAGTGCCTCAGACAGGTGCTCGCTGTTTCCCCGTTTGAATCCGGTCACGAGACCGCGTCAGAAAGTGAGGGTAACCCAAACCCGTCGTCCCGAGCGTAGTCAAGGGACCTCCGAGAGTGGTTACAATTTTGAGAGTGGTGATGTTCGGATCAGTTTCCGCCTTCGTGAGAAGAAGTCCTTGGCAGGATGATCGCCGTTCATTCGTCGATCCAAACTATCAGGACTGCATTCTCAGTGGCTATGAGAACCCTTGCGCTGCATCCACAGTCCGACAATCAGAAGCAAACTGATCATGATCAACAGTCCGATCACTCCCAGTGACGGGATGACCTGCGGTACCGGTGGAGGTCCGGGTTGGACGAACTCTATGAATCGCGCACTGACGCCGCCGATCTTGGTTTCCACCAGGAATCCGGCACGGTCGATCTCGTGCACCCCGTCGCCGTTGGTGGTCAGGATGTTGCCATTCGGCAGGGCATAAGCGCCACGATAGCCGCCGAGAGAGACTGGGTTATACACACCGACCACGGCGCCCGCAGAGGTCAGCTCGATGACCCCTTCCTGAGCGCCTACGAAATTTGCAACCAGGATGTTGCCATCGGTTTGAACATGAACCTGCTCTGGGAAGTTGTCGATCACCGCAAGGTCGGCAATGAAGGTGCCGGAGAGGTCGAAGCGGTGCAGCGCATCGCTGTCGACCCCGGGGATCAATAGCTCACTGCCATTGACCAGCACATCGAACGGCGAGTCCAGCCCTCCGGCTCCATTGGCAACCCTGTTGCCCAGGAAATTACCGCTGGTATTGAATTCTGCAATGGCATCGGCATTTGCGCCGTCGCCCACTGAGACGAGCAGATTGCCTGTCGGATCCAGGCTGATACCGCGAACGTTGTCCAGAATGGCGACATCAACACCACCGGCAGGTGCGAAGATGCCCAGATACAGACCATCCAGATCATATTGCTGAACGACATCATCCGATTGATCGGAGACCAGAATCGAGTTGCCGTCGCTGCTCAAAATGGCCTGGATCGGGGTGGAGAGGTTGTCCGGGTCAGCCGGGATGAAATCGGCATCGATCAGATTGCCCGTTACCGGATCGAAGGCCATGACTCGATCATTGGTTGATTCGGGAATCAGCAGAACGCCGGTTGTGCCAAGGGCGCCTCGGGCGGCGGCCGCGGCATTGGGATCACGGATGGGCAGAATCTGCGGATCATCAGAGATGCCACTGATTTCGGCGATAATCTGGGCCTGTGTTGCAGCGAGCAGAGGCGAAGCCATAACGGCTGATGCGATCAATAGAGACAGTGTACTTATGATCTTGCTCATGGTGACCTCTGATGAATGCGAGTGGGATTGTTCGGCGCCAATCAAGGCTGGATTATAGCAGCCTGTTTACCTGAGTGTCTCGATACAGGCATATTGTTTGAACTACAGAAAATTGACTGCCGGGTTGAAGGGAGGCCAGGCATGTATTTCGTTGACCGAACGGTCGGTCAGTTATAAGATGGGCTGTCTCAGGGAACCACTAGAAACCGTAGCGAGCGGTTCGAGTGCAAGGGAGCCTCTGAACAGAAATGGACCCCAACTGACTTGCCAGATCAGTGCTGCGCACTGGATCGGGAACCTCATGCCCGAATTCAGACGGAGCGCAGTCGAGGGACCTCCTAAGGAACCTCTGAACAAGTCATGACCGGTTGTCTTGAGCGTCAAACACGCCCCCTCTACGTTGCATGAACCGAGCCATAGCACCACTATGACTCGATTCATACGCCTTGATCGGACATGTTTGCCATCTCAACCCAATCCGCTTAAGACTTATTCAGAGGCTCCCTAACTATCGGCGGCCACTGCTCAGAATCGCAGCCACAATACTGCTGCTCCCTGAACTACGTTGAGGGGTCTCCAAGGGCCATCCATTCACTGAGTGCTATCAACACACCAGACTCAGACATCACACCCAACCGTTCGGTTACATGCACAAACCGACCCATAGTCACCCGCAACCCCACAGCAGACTACGTTATCCATACCTTCACGCCGTTGCCGTTGCCGTTGCCGTTGCCGTTGCCGTTGCCGTTGTAAAGTCGACCGAAGCCGCGTCTGACAATCGCCTTTTATGGCACACGATCACCGGTCGTCCAAACCGATCTACAATGCTATCCACA
>QIKT01000122.1 GCA_003233095.1 Oceanospirillales bacterium
GGCGGCGCCCAGCCCCTATGTCACCATGCCGTCCAAACCGGAGGGTGCCGAGTGGGCCGAGTCAGCTCGTGTGATCAATCAGCCGGTCTACCGATTCGATGGCGCAGGCTTTCTGCCTGAGGGGCGAACTCAACTGTTTGTGGTCCCGGCGACCGGCGGCTCTGTTCGCCAGGTGACTACGCGCGATCGAGATCATGATTCTGCGCTGAGTTGGTCGACCGATAGCCAGTCCATTTTCCTGTCTGTCAATCTCAGTCAGAATACTTACTTGAATGGAACGAACTCGGACATCGTCCGAGTTGATGTGCACAGCGCGGCCGAGACAGTGCTGACTGATCGCGTCGGGCCTGACAACAATCCGATGCTCTCACCGAAGGGCGACTGGCTGGCCTACACTGGGTATGATGACAAGAAAATGGGGTTCCATCAGAACGAGCTCTATCTGAAGAACCTCAACAGCGGCGAGACGCGTTTGTTGACCGGCGATCTGGATCGCAGCGTGGTCAGCGCGCGCTGGGCTGATGATGGTCGACAGATGTACATCCAGTATGACGACGAGGGAGATACGCGAATTGCCAGTATGTCGCTGGACGGCGTCATCTCGCCACTCGCCTCGGGTATCGGCGGCACGGAATTCGGTCGACCCTATTCAGGCGGCAGCTTCGATGTCAGCAGTCGCGGGGACCTGGTCTGGACGATGACGACACCGCTGGATCTGGCCAATATTGCGCACCTGAAAAAGGGCCAGCGCGAGCCTAGTCAACTCACCGATCTGAATGCTGATGTGCTGGGGCACCGACAGTTGGCCCAAGTGACCGAGCTGTGGTTCGAGTCTTCGGCCGATGGACGGCGGATTCAGGGCTGGTTAGCGACCCCTCCTGGCGCCGAGGAGGGCCAGAAGCATCCACTGATCCTGGAAATACACGGTGGGCCCTTTACCAATTATGGGGTGCGTTTTTCTCCGGAGGTCCAGTTGTATGCAGCCGCCGGTTACACGGTGCTCTACATCAACCCCAGAGGTAGCACCAGTTATGGCGAAGAGTTTGCCAACCTGATTCATCATGCCTATCCGGGTCAGGATTACGATGATCTGATGTCTGGAGTTGATCTGCTGATCGAGCAGGGGATCGTCGATCCGCAGCGCCTGTATGTGACAGGCGGTTCAGGAGGTGGTGTGCTGACCAGCTGGATTATCGGCAAGACCGATCGCTTCAAGGCCGCTGTGGTCGCCAAGCCGGTGACCAACTGGCTGAGCTTCACACTCTACGCGGACATCTCAGCGTTTGTGGCTCAGTACTGGTTCGATGCCATGCCATGGGAAGATCCGATGAGCTACTGGAATCGCTCTCCTTTGTCACTGGTGGGCAATGTGGTCACGCCCACCATGCTGCTGACCGGAGAAGAAGATCACCGAACTCCGATCAAAGAGTCCGAGCAGTATTATCAGGCTTTGAAGTTGCGAGACATCGAGACGGTCATGGTTCGCATTCCGGGTGCATCGCATGGCATCACACGCCGGCCAAGCAATCTGATCGCCAAGGTTCTGCATGTGCTCAAATGGTTTGACGATCATGGCGGTCAGGGCATGAGCGCTTCGCAGTGATCGAGACCAACACTTCGCGCCAAGCTCAGTGCCGACAAGGGCTACGTCGACGGGGCGCGCGAAGTGCGACTGACCAAGGCGGGCTGGCGAGTCAAGGTGCAGCACAAAGCCCAAGCCGGGAAAGCAGCTCGGCGCAGGCTAGAAGGGCCGCAACACCACCATCGCGCGGATTCGGGCACAGGTCGAGCACGTGTTCGCAGGCTTTAGCCGGATGGGCGGACAACAGGTGCGGACGATTGACCTGAAGCGGGCTGAGTTTCAGATCACTTTGAAATGGGCCGTTTACAGCCTCAAGCGCTGGACGAGCATGCGCAAATGCGCCGTTCTAACACAGGGAAGTTGCGTCCAAAAACCGGCGCAGTGGCTTAAATTCAACTAGTTACGGCGCTCAGACGCCCAGAGCCACGCAAAATCGCGTCCGCAGCTGGCAGGACCCAAATATGGATTCCTGAATCGAGGGTTCCTGGAGGTTCCCATTCGGTTCAGTGCTCTCATTGCCGGGAAGTTATCAAGATTGTGGTTGACTCTTCGGTCAGCATGGAGACCTATACTGAAGACTGTTTTGTTTGTTGCCGCCCGATCGTCTTGTCAATCGGCATTGATGAGGAGGGGATTGCGATGGTCACGGCCAGAACCGAGGACGACGCCTGATTCGAGTGATGAGTGACCCATCACTTTGAGGCCAGGGAGTGCCTTGAGGGCAAGCAGGCTTAACGAAAAAGAGATGTCTTTCTGATAGGCTGTGATCATTCAATGTCAGTGACACCGGGTCAATTGTCACACTCGACCTCACCGCCAGAACAGGAGAATGCCCATGGCAAACCGGCTCTACCGACCCCTAATCATGGCAGCTGTACTATTCATTTCCGTGGCCGTTCAGGCCGACAAGCATGTCTTTAGCAACAGTGATGGGGCGTTGAAGGGGTATGATCCGGTGGCCTACTTTCTCGACAGCAAGGCGACCTCCGGCTTGCCTGAGTTTCATTTTGAGAAGGATGATGTGAGGTGGTTTTTCAGCTCCCAGGATCATCTGGATCGCTTTGTGGCCGAGCCTTCCCGCTACACCCCTCAGTACGGTGGCTATTGCGCCTATGCGATGAGCAACAACCAACAAGCTCCCATTGATCCGAAGGCCTGGACAATTTTCGAGGGCAAGCTGTATCTGAATTACAGCAAGCCGGTGCAGACTACCTGGCTCAAGGATATCCCCGGTTTCGTGCTCAAGGCCGATGGGCACTGGCAGGCGCAGCTCGCTGCACTGCAAAAAAAATGACATCTGCGAAAGTCGAAGCAAAGAATCAATAAGCAGACCAATCCGAGTTCATTGACAGAAACTCCCTGATTTCCGATTCCCCATCTGCGTTATACTATCGGCCCCTCAATACCCACTACACACACTGGAGTGCCGAATGAAACAACTGATGTCCGTATCACTGATTGGATTGTCCCTGTTAGCCACTGGCTCACTGATGGCAAATGAAGCCACGGAAGCGAAAATCAAGGCGGCGATGGAGTCTGATCTGAGAACTGAGCAGGAAGTCGATCGCGATCGTAACCGCAGACCCGTTGACACACTGGCATTTTTTGGCCTTGAAGACGATATGACGATCGTTGAGTTGCTGCCAGGCGGTGGCTGGTATGCCAAGTTGCTGGTACCCGTGGTTGCCGACAAGGGTCAATATTATGGCGCCATTGGCACCTCCCGCGTTGAGTCCATGACCAGTCAGCCTGGTATGGAAAAGATGCAGATCATTGCCAAGGACGCCACGCTCAATCGTCCCGAAGGATCACACTTCTACGACCTGGAATTGAGCTCGCTCGGCGTCACTGACGTTGATATGGTTCTGACCTTCCGCAACTATCACAACTTTAGCGCTTCTGGACGTGCCGCGATGAACAAGGCAGCTTATGACGCGCTCAAGCCTGGTGGTATCTATGCCGTGGTCGACCATACTCGTCGTCATATGGAAGGTGATTCGGATGAAAACCGCCGTCGTTTCGACCCGGTACTGGCAATCAAGGAAATTCAGGATGCCGGTTTCGAGCTGGTTGACTTCTCGGACATGCACTACAAAGCCGATGATGAGCTCGAATATGAAGTCGGTCGTCGATCGGTTTCGGGAAACACGGATCGCTGGACACTGAAGTTCCGCAAGAAGGATTGAGAATCACCAGAGGTTCCTGGAATCCAGACATAAAAAACCGCTGTCCAGGGAGGGAGAGGCGGGTCTAGGGAACCTCTGAACCAGTCATGACCGGTTGTCTTGAGCGTCAAACACGCCCCCTCTGCGTTGCATGAACCGAGCCATAGCACCACTATGACT
>QIKT01000022.1 GCA_003233095.1 Oceanospirillales bacterium
GTGCACCTGATCATTCTGCCCTGCGTTGCTCCAGCCTGGATCGGACGGGTCATAGCTGATCAGGCAGATCAGCAGATAGAACGACAGCGGCGCAATCAGGATAAAGGCACTGATTCGCAATCGAGTGATAATGTGTTGACCGATACCGGACGCCGGGGCGTCAGGCTTGGCGGTTTTCGCCTTGCTCATGAAGTTCTGCAGCGTGCCGATACAAGCGACGAGTGTACAGAAACGTCTCCGAGCACGCTACAGCTTCGCTCGTCCCGTCCCGTTGACATGGGACTGTCAGACTACCGACCTCATTGGGTGCCCAGCGACTGAGGGATGCCACGCTGAGCGGCTTGATTTCGCCGCCCGGACACCCCATTGTATGCAGCAGAAAAAACAGACGGGATTGATCATGACCACCGAAAAACATTGCTCACTTCTGATTCTGGGTTCCGGCCCAGCTGGCTATACCGCCGCCGTTTACGCTGCCAGAGCCAATCTCAGCCCTGTCATGATCACCGGTATGCAGCAAGGTGGCCAATTAACGACAACGACTGATGTGGACAACTGGCCAGGCGATGACCAGGGCGTTCAGGGTCCTGAATTGATGGATCGAATGCTCAAGCATGCTGAGCGCTTCGATACCGAGGTCATCTTTGACCAGATTCACACGGCCGACCTGTCACAAAAACCATTCCGACTGACCGGTGACAGTGGCAGCTATACCGCAGATGCGCTGATCATCACGACCGGCGCGACTGCTCGCTACCTGGGGTTGCCCTCAGAAGAGGCATTCATGGGCAAGGGTGTGTCGGCCTGCGCCACCTGTGATGGCTTTTTCTACCGCGATCAGAAAGTCGCCGTGATTGGTGGAGGCAACACCGCCGTCGAGGAAGCTCTCTATCTGTCCAACATCGCCGAGCACGTTACACTGGTACATCGTCGTGATTCACTGCGTGCCGAAGCCATTCTTCAGGACAAACTCATGGAGAAGGTCAAGGCTGGCAAGATCAGCATTGAATGGGACCACAATGTGGATGAGGTTCTGGGTGACGAGACCGGTGTGACCGGGATGCGAATCTCACACACCAGCACTGAGAAGAGCAAGGATATCAATATCAGCGGTTTCTTTGTCGCTATTGGTCATACCCCCAATACCGGCATTTTCAAGGACCAGCTGGAGATGGATCACAATTACATCATCTTGCAGGGCGGCTTGCGCGAATATGCCACACAGACCAGCATTCCCGGTGTATTTGCAGCCGGCGATGTGGCAGATCAGGTCTATCGACAGGCCATCACATCAGCCGGATTCGGATGCATGGCCGCGCTGGATGCGGAAAAATACCTGGCGAGCCTCTGAACAAGTCTTAAGCGAGTGGGATTGAGAAGGGAAATGGGTCCGATCAAAGCGCATGAGCTGAGTCATCGTGGTGCCATGGCTCAGCTCATGCAACGCCGAGCCGGCGTATTTCACGCTCAAGACAACCGATCACGACTTGTTCAGAGGCTCCCTGGATCAGTGAGCGACCTCTTGGCCGGTTCGCCGACTGATCTTGAATCACTGGCGGCGAACCGGTCATGATTCCCTGGCTAGCGGGCGTACCTGACGCCCCGTTTCCGTCACTGGACAGCGCACTTGTCGAACCTGATGGACTGCTGGCCGCAGGCGGTGACCTCAGTATTCTTCGACTCCTCAATGCCTATCGCCATGGCATTTTTCCATGGTTCTCCGAAGATGACCCGATCCTCTGGTGGTCGCCCAACCCTCGCATGATCATCAAGACCGATTCCGTGCACATCTCACGCCGCTTGCACAGAACCCTGACTCGAGGTCAATTCAAGCTCACCCTGAACACCGCCTTCAATGAGGTCATCGAGGCTTGTTCAGCGCCTCGCACCGAGCAAGATGGCACCTGGATTATCCCGGTCATAAAAGAAGCGTACTGCCAGCTGCATCAGGCAGGTCACGCGCACAGTCTTGAAGTCTGGATGGACGATTGTCTGGTCGGCGGCATTTATGGCGTGAGTATTGGTCGCATGTTTTTTGGTGAATCGATGTTCCACCGGAGGACGGATGCATCGAAAATCGCTTTGGTCTCTCTATGTGACTGGTTGGCAAAAAATCGCATCGATCGACTTGATTGTCAGGTACAATCCCCCCATCTGATTCGCATGGGTGCAGTTCGGATCAGTCGTCATGAGTTTCTTCGCGAAATTGAACAGCGCTGCCAACAATCGCCCATCACGTTTCCACAAGGACCATTGTCGCTGTGGAATCACTATAGAAAAAAACGATAATTGTTTGATATATTGGAAAAATAATGGCCAAAGAAGACGTAATAGAAATGGAAGGCGTGGTATTGGACACCCTGCCCAACACCATGTTTCGTGTGGAGCTGGAGAACGGTCACGTTGTCACTGCACACATCTCGGGAAAAATGCGCAAGAACTATATTCGCATTCTGACTGGTGACCAGGTCAAGGTTGAAATGACCCCGTATGACCTGTCCAAAGGACGTATTACCTACCGCATGCGCTGATCGATCCTCTCAAGCCCGAACACCCTCGACACACGACCCATTCATGGTGCCACTGGCAACTTCGTCAGTGACGACACGTCGTTATCCTATTTCCGGTGAATCCTCAGGTAGCATCAGCTGCTTGCTGGAAATACTCAGATCCAATTCGTCATTGACAATTGACAGCCGAACTTCACCTCCCTGATCACTGAGCTTACCGAACAGCAAGGCATCAGCCAGAGGCTTCTTGACGTGCTCCTGAATCGCTCGTTTCATCGGCCGTGCGCCCATCGCCGGGTCAAATCCAACCGACGCTAACCAGCGTCGCACCTCGTCATTGATAGTCAATGTCACCGATTGATCTGCCAACTGCGTTTCCAGTTCAATCAGGAACTTGTCGACGATACAGAGAATTTCTTCATGGCCCAGAGGTTCGAATGCGATAATGGCATCCAGGCGGTTGCGAAACTCCGGACTGAAGGTTTTATCGATGATCTGCGTGGCGTCGGTCGAATGATCCTGTAAATGGAAGCCAATCCCTCGCCTTGCGGCCTGTTGAGCACCCGCGTTAGTTGTCATGATCAGAATCACGTTGCGAAAGTCGATTTTGCGGCCATTGGTGTCTGTCAGAGTGCCGTGATCCATGACCTGCAACAGCAGGTTGTAGACATCGTTGTGGGCCTTCTCGATCTCGTCCAGCAGCAAGACGCAGTGGGGCGTCTTGTTGATCGCTTCGGTCAGCAGCCCGCCTTGATCAAAACCGACGTATCCAGGAGGTGCACCGATCAGCCGCGAGACGGTATGCGCTTCCATGTATTCGGACATGTCGAAACGCACCAGCTCAATGCCCAGTTGCATGGCCAACTGTCGACTCACTTCGGTTTTACCCACGCCTGTAGGGCCTGCAAACAGGAAGCTGCCGATCGGTGTATCCGGTTCGCTGAGACCGGATCGGGACATCTTGATCGCCGCTACCAGCGCATCGATGGCCAGATCCTGGCCAAACACCATGCGTTTCAAATTACTGTCCAGTCGCTGCAGACGGTCTCGATCGGAGCTAGAGACGTGTTTTTCCGGAATCCGCGCCATCGTGGCAACCACCGATTCGATTTCGTCCAGATCGACGGTCACCGACTTTTCATCGTCCGCCAGCAAACGCTGCCTGGCACCGGCTTCATCAATCACATCAATGGCCTTGTCAGGCAGGAAGCTCTCGGAGATATGCCGCACGGACAGGTTGACCGCTGCCACCAGTGCTTCGTCACTGTAGCTGACCTGATGGTAGTCCTCGAACAGCGGCCTCAAGCCCTTGAGAATGTTGATACTGTCATTGATGCTCGGCTCGTTGATATCAATTTTCTGGAATCGACGGGTCAGGGCACGATCCTTCTCGAAT
>QIKT01000014.1 GCA_003233095.1 Oceanospirillales bacterium
ATCAGGCGAAGAACGACCGGGCCCAGCACCCGTCGTGGCCGAGTGGTCAACCAACCAAACAGGACCACAGCAGCACTGACAATCAGGATGCCCTGGAGGCTGCGAACAAACAGCAGGATCATAACCGCAAACAGTACCGCGCTGACGGCACTGAGCACTCGCGCCCGACTTGCCCGCTGCGCAGCATACAGAAACAGCAGTCCGAAACCGAACGACCCCAGATAGCCTGCGCTCAAGGTCAGAAAACGATTGCCACCCCGGCTGATGACGTGGCCTGACTGATTCAGCGACACCTCAAAGCGAACCACCTCACCCCCTGTCAGCCAGCTCATCAGTGCGTGGGAGAGTTCATGACACATCACCACCATCAACTTCAATGGCGCTACCCAGATCGTCGACCAGAACAGCAACACCGGAATCATCAGCAGGACTACTGGCCACCAGGATCGTGAAAACTGGTCCAGACTTGTGTGCTTCACGATGCTCACAGCGACCTCAGGTATTCTGTGTGGGCCCGATCGAACATCATTTGACTATGGCCTGCTCGGTCACCACCGGACTCCCGTCAATGTTCAACCCCTGTGCGTGCATCCGCTCAATGAAGCGCGGTTTCCACCAGCGGATGGTCAGCGAGATCGCCGTAGCAGTCATCGTCAAACCGCACATCAGGGCAATCTTGCTGTCGTCCCGGAAGTACAGCGCACAGGCATAGGCGGCGGTGAATGGCGCAATGGCACCAAACAGGGCAATGCCCCAACTGCGCTTGATGCCCTTGATGAGGGTCGCGGTGTTCTCTTCGAAGCCCAGGGCAAACATGATCAGAATGATGCCCACTTCGGACAATCCCTGAATACACTCGGGCATGTCGACCGGTATCCAGCCCAGGTGATCAGGCAGCCTGCGGCAAGGTAGTACAGCACCGGGGCCATGCGAGTCCTGGCAGCCAACCATGAGGCGACCAGCACGCCTGTCCAGAGAACGACAATCAGCTCAATAGGATGCACAGGAGCTCCCAGGGTGTGTCCATTGATCGATCACTCCTTGATAGTGTCACTGCCTTGCAAGGCCACCAGTCGGAAGCCCACGTCAGTCAACGCCATGTCATGATTTTCATACGAGACCAGTTCCAACAGGCTCTGGCCATACTCATCGCGCCATGAACTGCCGTGAATCTGTCGGCGGTCGCATCGTTCCCGGTCACTGAGGCCAATCGCCCCCATCAGCTTGAACAACAGCCGGCGTCTGGGCGCACAGCCGGTGGTCCATTCGGCGACATTGCCCTGCAGGTCATAGATCTTCAAGCGATTCTGGCGATAGCTTCGTACCGGCGCTGTTGCGTCGTGATCATCTTCACAACTGACCGTACCAAGACGCCCAGAGCTCGATTGAGCATCCACATTGCCATCCAGGCAATCGTTGGTTTCGGTGGCTCGAGCGATCGCCACATGTCGCCATTCAGCATCGCTCGGCAGTCGATAATTCAGCCCGGTCCTGTCACTTAGCCAGTCTGCAAAGGCCATTGCCTGGTTCGAGCTCACACAGGTTATCGGGTGCTCATCAGTCTGATCAAAACCTGGTGATTGCCAGTCCAGATCACGAAAAGCATCTCTCAAGCCGTCTCGCTGCTGACACTCGAGGGGTAGAGTTCCACTCTCCTGGACATACTGCCGATAGTGCCCTCGTGTGACCTCCTGGCGCATGATGGCAAATCGGTGTGCATGGCTGCTGACGATTTGCTGGTTACTGATGATGCGTTCCGGGATCACGACCAGCTCATGACCTAGCGAATCAGTCAGCATCTGCCCGTCGCTCCAGGCATCTTCAGACACTGTCATAACGCCCATTACCTCACCTGACTGATCGGTTTCAGCGGAAAGCTGCTCATTGATGGCCATGGCAAGATCCGCCTGATGCGCTGCGCTTTCCGAGTCCGCTGTGCCGCTACTGGTGCCCAGTGAGTTGCTGGAGGCAGGGCCATCCTGAGAGACCTGTCCATCCGATTGCAGTGCTGTCAGTCTCGATGACGCATCATCGCCCAGGTTTGTCGGCGTGAAGATCGTGGTAAAGACGTACAATGTGCCTAGCAAGCTGGCGATCGCGACCAGTCCTATCCAGACACGATGATCTTTCCCATGGCGCGTCAGTGCGCTGAGCAACCGCTGCCAGCTTGAGTCGAACTGTCCGGTGTGATGCTGACGAGTTTGAGGGCTTTTCGGCGCGCTGACCAAGTCCTCGATGGCATCGATCATCTGATCCATGCTGTCGAATCGATTCGAGGCTTTCTTGGCAAGCGCCCGGTTGATGACCGGTTGCCACTGCGTCAGATGCTCTGCAAGCAGTGGGATGGGGTCATTCAAGTGAGACACCAGCACCGAGACATCATCACTGCCATGAAAGGGCGTTTCACCGGTCAGCAGCTCATACAACACCACACCAACACTGTAGATGTCCGAGCGATGATCGACGGCACGTCCGCGAGCCTGCTCACAACTCATGTAGTGGGCGCTGCCGACCGTATGTCCTTCCTGAGTGATTCGGCGATTGCTGCGGGTTGAAAAGGCAATGCCAAAATCGGCGATCTGGACGTGTCCGGATTCATTGATGAGGATATTTTCAGGCTTGACGTCTCGGTGAATGACATCGTGCTGGTGCGCATAGGCCAGGCCTTTACAGACCTGCAGTACAATATTGGCCACTTGTTGATCATCTTCATAGCAAAATCCGGACAGATCTCCGCGCGCCAGATTGGGCATGCTGTAGTACATATGACCGTCTTCAGCCTGGCCAAAATCATAGACGCTGACGATATTCGGATGTTCGAGGCGAGCCACTGTCTGGGCCTCGTTCATGAAACGGTCGATCCGATTGGGATCATCGGCGTTGAAGCGCTTGAGTACTTTCAAGGCCACTTCCCGCTGCAGCGAGGTTTGCAGGGCAAGGTAGACGAACGCCATGCCGCCATCACCGATCTTTCGGATGATCTGGTAACCTGGAATATTCATGACCGAGGTCTGTGGCGTTGATTCAGCGGTTCCGCTCCCTATGGCGACACCGGCATGGTATCACCCCATCGGATCAATGTAGACCGGGTTCTGCCCCAGAGTTTGCTTGCAACGGCTACCAGGAAAGTGCTGTGCCATCCCAGTGAACAAGCCCGCTGAATCATCGCTGCTTAATCCGGACACGACGCTGAGCATTCGTTGCGCGGTCCTTGCACCGGTGTACAGGGCGTCCGGTTTGAGTCCTGGCTGAAATGGCTCCGAGAGTGGCGTATCGGTTGTGCCAGGGTGAACCGCAGCCACAATGGCGTTCGGATAGTGGCGGTGCCACTTGATCCACAGGGTCTTGATGAACATGTTCAGCGCCGCCTTCGTCATCAGATCGCGGTACCAGCCGCCGGACCGACTGTCTTCAATACTGAAGAGCCGCGCAGCGGACTGTACCTTCTGATGTCTACAAGCAGCCTGTCGGACTTGAGGCGATCGACTGCACAAAACCCGAGTGTGGCCAGATGTCCCGATCTTGTTGGTTAAATAGCGGTGCTATTCGCCTCAAAAGATCGAAAAACCTGACTCAAATCGATTGTTCCTCGTGACGACCCGTTAAGCCCGGCAGGTTGCAAGGTTCTTGTCATGCACTTAAAATGTCACCGCGATTCACGCAGGATGAGAAGCCCTGCAGGCACAATGTGTGCCAAGTAATGACGTTGACCGGTCAGATCCCGGACCATTCTGCCACATTGTATTGTTGTGATTGACTGGCTCGGGTCTGCCCATCGAACTACAATCGCGTGTTCACAATTGATCGAGTTTCCTGATGCCTTCTACCAAAAACAGCGCCCTGCTCCTGACCACCCTGTGCCTGATTGCCTGGACAGTGAT
>QIKT01000077.1 GCA_003233095.1 Oceanospirillales bacterium
ATGCAGGCGCACTGCCAAATCGGTCAGGTGATGATCCGGGTGGTCCTGGCGCATGGCCTGCGACGCGGCACTGAGCCAGTCATCGGGCAGGCATCGGTCAGCGGGTGGATGGAGCGGCTCAATCACGGTCGCATCGAGCAGCGGCCCATGTCGACTCCAGACCAATCGATCCCTGTGGCGGTAGTTGACCGGGAGCGCAGGCGTTCCATGGCGACCCAGGCGCTGCTGTTCAGTGGCCGGAATCAGATCTTCAAGACGGCCTGACTGCTGCGACCAACGGACCCGCCTTTCGGACACCGAGGCATCCTCAGACTGCCGAACCATCCGAAAGCTCTGCGTGCAGGCGATGGTCTGACGAATCCGGTCCTGAAATACCACTGGCACATCGCTGGACAGCGCCATGATGTCGGTATCGCTCAGTCCTGCGCTGTTGCCCCTTGCCAGCAGAGACTCAAGCGCATCGACTCGAGCGCTGTCGAGTCTGTCGTCCATCGGCTGCCAGGCAACGCGTCTGACCGGCTCCGACAAGGCTTCGAGTCTCAGATCCAGCGGGACGATGCGGTCACTGTCTGACTGGTAGAGCCGAGTCAGCAACGCCGCGATCGAGACAGTCGACCAGCCGTTTCGCTGCATCCAGGCAATCGCCTGAAAGTCGGCATCCAGCTCCATCCGCTGCCAGGCATCGCTGCCCAGTGACAGCATCAGCTTGCGCTGATGATCACCGCGCTGATGGTGTGCCCATTCGTGAAGCAGCACAAAGGCCAGTTCCTCGGGCCGTTCAAGCCGCGCCAACAGAGCGGCGTTCAGATAGATGTCGCCGTTTGTCAGACTGATGGCATTGACTGCTTCAGTATCCAGTATTCGGATGCGGGGCATACGGGCGCCGCTGTCAGCCCCGGTCAGTCGAGCAATCAGCTCGGCCCCGATCGATTGCAGTGCCGGGCTCACCCGCACAACCCCGCGATGATTCAGTGCGGTCTCGATGACGCGCTGCTGAGTCAAAAGGAGCGCCTGAAGATCCTCGGCCGAAGTGTATTGCAGATCCGCCGCCAGAGTCGGCGCTGACACCCCTAACAAGCAGACAGCGACCCATAGCCGGCACCTCACGGCAGCTCAACCATCAGCGCATCCAGATCGTTGGCAATCCGTTCAACAAGGGTCTGATGCGACTGGCTGGACTGGCTGGTCACCGCCAGACTCAGCAGTTGGCCGTTGCCTGTGGACCAGACCGCCCAGAGCATGGACTGCGTCGAAGAGCTGAGTTGATTGTCAACCAGTGAGGCGTCCAGAATCAGCAGGCCGGCGTAAGGACAGTCACCGCCGATTTCCATCAGCGAGGCACGGTCCACCAGATCATCCAGTCTCTGTCGTGACGCCGACCGATCCAGTGATTGACCCAGGCGTCGCAGCAAGGTCACTGATGACTCTTCACTGAGCGCTGAACCGGATCGAATCGGCCGTGTCGTCCTGTCACTGAGCAGGGTTCGCTGTTGTGCCAGGAGCGATTGGACGAAGCGGTCTCTCAAATCCTCACGGCGCAGCGACCCGCCCGGATAGTGCCACTGTATCTCCACCACCGGTGGCAGCAGGGTCAGACAAGCTTCGCTGGGCCATGGCTCGTTGTTCGAATCAGCCGTAAACCGACTGACACCGGATGAGGTCGCCTGACACGCAGCCAGCATGAGAACGGCCAGCATCAGCATCACTGCACGAATCAGGCCGATCATCCGGGTCGGGCAGCCATCACGGTTCATCATCGACCTCCATCTGCTCAAATCGTTGCGGCCGAGTCAGCGCGAAGAACCGCAGCCCGAGGACAACACTGGCGATTAGCAAGCCAATAATCAGACCAATCCAGATGCCCTCGCCTCGGCCTTTGTGAACAATACCCAGGACATAGCTGGTGGGCATGCCAATGGCCCAGTAAGCCACAATCATCATGATCAGCGGCCAGAAGGTGTCCTTGATGCCACGCAGAGAACCGGCGGCTGCGACCTGAAAGCCATCCGGCAACTGGAAGATGGCGGCGAACAGCAGGAGGCTGACCCCGATGGAGATCACGACTTGATCGTCGGTGTACAGCGATGCGATCTGTTCGGGAAAGATCAGCAGAACCAGCGCCGAGATCACCTGAATTCCCAGCACCATCTGCATGCCCACCTTGCCGCGAAAGCGAACCGCCTGCAGATCCCCTCGCCCAGCGGCATTGCCGACCCGAACCGTAATCGCCATGGACATGCCCAGTGGAATCATGAACAGCATTGCAGAAACGTTCAGTGCGATCTGATGCCCGGCCACACTGACCGTATCCAGTTTTCCCATCAGCATGGTTGCTGCCATGAACAGACTGCTTTCCACAAACAGGCTGAAGGCAATCGGCAGGCCAGATGCTGCGATCAAACGCTGTTGCAGCCAGTCGGGCCTTTGCCACTGCGAGAACAACTTGAGGAAGTCGAACACCCGATGACGGTGCACGACCACAATCGCCGCCCCCAGCTGACACCAGATTACCAGCGCCGTGGCATAGCCACAGCCTTTGGCCCCCATCGCTGGCAGACCAAGCTTGCCATACATGAAGACATAATCGGCCGGGATGTTCAGCAACAGACCGAGCACGCCGATATACATGGTCGGCTTGGTAAACCCCAGACCATCGCTGAGAAAGCGTAAGGTCAGATAGCCTGCAAGGGCCAGCGCACCGGGACTGATGGCGGCCAGATAGTCAGCCGCCAGAGGAATGATTTCAGCCTCGATGCCAATCATGTACAACAGAGTCGGCACCTGATGCAAGGCGACCATGATCAGCACTGCCACCAGCAGAGCCTGAAAGAAGACCTGATGGATAAATCCGGCAATTCGCTCACGCTGACCGGCGCCGTCGTAATTGGAGACCCATGAAGGCACGGTCAGCAGCAGTCCAAGCATGAACAGAATCAGCGTGCTCCACACCGCACCACCAATGGCCACCGCCGCCAGATCAAGCGCTGACAGACGTCCAGCCATCACGGTGTCAACGAAGACCATGGCCACTGCACTGAGCTGCCCGATAATCACCGGCAAGGCGAGTCGGAAGGTCAGTCCGGCCTCAGTCCAGAACGGACCGGGTTGCGCTGGCGCTGTGCTCATTGAAAGGTCCTGTAGGTTGTCCGTACACTCAGCGTGGTCCGCCGCGATCCTCACCGAGGGCGAATCGCACCTGTGGCATCATACAAACAGGACACGCCAACAGGAACCCCCGTCATGTCCATTGCTTTTCTGACCGGTGCCAACGGCTTCGTCGGCCAGCACTTGAGCCGCCTGTTGATCGAAGAGGGTTGGGAGGTCCACGCCCTGCTCCGCGATGGCTCCGATCGTGGCATTCTGGAGCAGATGCCCATCCAGGCACACTCAGGCGACCTGACCGACTCCGAATCGGTACTGGCGGCCATGCCCGAAGCTTGTGATGTCGTCTTTCATGTGGCCGCGAGCACCAACCTGTGGACACCAAATAATGCATTGCAGACGCAGGTCAACGTAGCGGGAACCCGCCATGTCATCGAGGCGGCTCGCAGCAAGGGCGCCCGCAGGCTGGTGCATACCTCCACAGTCGCCGTTTTCGGCTTTGTCCACGGGCGCATTGACGAGACCACTGAACGAAATGACAGCGGCGACTGGATCAACTACATCCGCACCAAAACCGAGGCCGAACGATTAGCGCTGGTTGCCAATAATGATGACCTGGAGGTAGTGGTTGTCAATCCGGCTCACGTGATGGGCCCGCTGGATCGACACAACTGGGTTCGCCTGTTTCAGATGGTTGCTGAACAGCGACTTCCAGGCATTCCACCAGGATCTGGCTCGTTTGTC
>QIKT01000011.1 GCA_003233095.1 Oceanospirillales bacterium
GCAAATGAAATCCATGCCGGGCTTCATGTGGAAGACGGCCGAGTATGTCGTCGAAAAATCACTGATTGCCTGCGAGCGCGGCGACTCTGTCATCATTACCGGCGGCGTCAACAAACTGCTGGCATTGATGGTTCGCTGGCTGCCCAGACGATGGGTTAATGCCTTGCTGAATCGCCAGTCCGGAAAATTCAGGCAGGTCGAGGACTAGGAGCCTCTGAACAAGCCTTAAGCGAGTTGGATTGAGAAGGGAAATGTGTCCGATCAAGGCGCATAAATCGAGTCATAGTGTTGCTATGACTCGATTTATGTAGCGCAATGGGGCCGAATTTGACGCTCATGACAATCGGTCATGACTTGTTCAGAGATTCCCTGGCAAGCTACTCAGAATTCAAGGTCCAGCGCCGCGCACAAATAATCCATCATCGGAGCCGCTCGTTCGAAACGAGTGAGGCAGCTGGACAGGAATCTCGGTCCCTTGGCCTGAGCCTCGGTCATTTTGGTCACCACAACCTGACTCTTTCGCTTCAGGTCATCGGCAAGGTCTGCATGCTCTTCAAATCCGCGCGGCATTCGCTTCAGCGATGAGCCGCCGAAATCAAACATGCACCTGAATCGTTCATCCTCGGTGACCCGCCGCCAGGTATTGGGGTTGTTGACCATGAAGCGCCTGACCTGATTAAGCACACGAGTCTCTGGCCCCCACATGCCCGCTGCCAGAAAAACCTCATCAGGCTCGAGATGAAGATAGAACAACGGTGTGTTCTTGCGGCCCGCTTCAGCATGCCAGATTCGGGCACTGGCATTGGTCTTGTAGGGGGCCTTGTTCCTGGAAAATCGGGCATCTCTGTAAATGCGAAACATCGAGCCGCCGTTACCTTTGTCAACCACCTGATAGTACGGCGCAAAGTAACGCAACATCGGATCAAGATCACGCAGAAACTGCATCATCGGTTCCTTGACGTGATCCAGATAATCCTGCTTGTGATCATTGAACCACTCACGCTCGTTGTGTAAAGCCAGAGCTGAGAAGAAATCAAAGGTCTTGTCGGTAAAGTAAATCATCAGGACTCCTGAGGTCGTGCAGTGTGTACCTCAGCGATCCCGCTTGCCGGGCAACAACCCGATTTCTTCCAGACGCTGTTGCAGCCAGGCATGCGATTCGAGTGGTTCCGGATAACGGTCCGGATTGTCTTCGCTGACGCAGGTCGGCAAGGTACGAATGACAAAATCAGCGTTTGGATGCAGGAAAAAAGGAATTGAATAGCGGGGTTTGCGCAGATCTTCGCCAGGCGGATTGACGACACGATGAGTGGTTGACGGAAAGACGTCGTTGGTCAGTCGCTGCATCATGTCACCGATATTGCACATGATGGCACCCGGCACTGTCGTCACCGGCACCCACTGCCCGTTACGAGACAACAGCTCCAGGCCGCTCTGGTGTGACCCGATCAGCAAGGTGATCAGGTTGATATCCTCATGCTGTCCGGCACGGATCGAACCACTCGGATCGGCATCCACCGGCGGATAGTGGATTGCCCTCAGGATCGAGTTACCCTCTTTGGTGGTCTGTTCAAAAAAGTCTTCGTCGATCTTCAGATACAGCGCCATGACGCGCAACACGCGCCGGCCCAGGGTATCGAGCGCCTGATACAGCGCCTCGGCACAGTCGCGAAACTCGGTCACTTCGCTTGGCCAGACGTTGCCAGGCACGCGCTGGCGCTGCGGATGATCATCAGGGAGGTCTCGTCCAATTTGCCAGAACTCCTTCAGGTCAGGATGCTCGGAGTCCTTGGCGATCTCGACTCCGAAGCCTGTATATCCTCGAGCGCCACCCAGTCCGGAGACGTGATAGCGCTGCTTGACCTCATCAGGTAGTGCAAAAAAACGCTGGAACGCCTGATACGCCCGATCCATCAGACCCTCGTCAATGCCGTGATTGCGAATCCCGCAAAAACCGAACTCGGCATAGGCCTGGCCCAGTTGCTCTGCAAAGCCCGCCTTGTCATGATCAAAACGAGTAATATCAATCGTTGGTACCAGTGCAGTCATGCGGCATTCTCGTTGTTGACGGCCGTCGCGATGCGCTCGGCCAGTTGAGTAATAGTATGATGATCGCGCCCTTCGACCGTCACTCGGACCACCGGTTCGGTGCCAGAGGGCCGGAAGACGATTCGTCCCTGACCCGCCAGTGACGCAGTGCATGCTTCGATCACCTCGACGGTGTGATCGGTGGGCCCCTGATAGGGTGCTGTCACCGGAACATTGAGGATGATTTGCGGATACAGCTGCATGCCCTGCTTGAGTTCATGCAGACCGAGGCCACTCTCCTGAACAACCTGAAACACTTCCAGCGCACTGACCATGCCGTCTCCGGTGGTCGTCTTGTCCAGGCAGATCACATGGCCCGAGGCTTCGCCTCCGAGCTGCCAGCCCTGGTCAATCAGCATGCGATGCACGTGCCGATCTCCGACAGCCGCTCGTGCAAAGGGTATACCCAGATTCCCCAGAGCGACTTCGAAACCGAAATTACTCATCAGGGTACCCACCACACCTCCCTTCAGACGATCATCACGTTGACGCTGACGGGCCATGATGTAGAGCATCTGGTCGCCATTGAGCAACTCGCCCTGGTCGTCCACCAGCAAGACCCGATCACCGTCGCCGTCCAGCGCCATGCCAAGATCAGCACCGGTCTTGCGTACAGTCTCAATCAACTGTTGTGGATGAGTTGATCCGAAACCGCGATTGATGTTCATGCCATCAGGCTGATTGCCGATTGCCGTGACCTGAGCACCCAGTTCATCGAGCACACGAGGCGCAATCTGATAGGTCGCTCCATGGGCGCAATCGACGACCACGTGCAGGCCAGCGAGAGTCAATGAGGCTGGCACACTTCTCTTGCAATGCTCGATGTAGCGACCCGCGGCATCAGCAACACGCTCGGCGCGGCCAATATCAGCAGGCTCGCAGTGAACAAGCGGCTCTTCGAGGCGACTCTCCAGTTCAGCCTGAAAATCATCGGACAGCTTCTCGCCCGAGCCTGAGAAGAATTTGAAGCCATTGTCATGATAGGGATTATGTGACGCGCTGATGACAATGCCCGCTCCGGCACGAAGGGTTCGGGTCAGATAGGCGATCGCCGGTGTTGGCATCGGGCCCAACAGCCTGATATCGGTTCCGGCAGAAGCCAGCCCAGCCTCAAGGGCGGATTCGAACATGTAGCCTGACAAGCGAGTGTCCTTGCCAATCACGACCAGCGGCGGCAAGCCATTGGCTTTTAGCGTCAAGCCCAGTGCATGGCCCAGATGCAAGGCAAAATCGGCAGTCACCGGGGCTTGCCCCACTGTGCCGCGAATGCCGTCTGTTCCGAAGTATCGAGTCATCCTGCCAGTATACACCAGAGCCTGTTTCTGGCTCCACGATCTGCACCGGGCTGGGTACTGATACTACTCACCGAGACGACCGCACTGCCAGGTACAGATCACGCGCCTGGACGTGCTCCAGCACATCATGAACCCGTATGATGGATGCACCACGCTCCATGGCCATCATCGCCGCACAGACTGACGCATTTTTTCGTTCCATCACGGGTAGTTGTAGCAACTGGCCAAACATTGATTTGCGAGACACCCCGATCAATATGGGCACATCCAGTTCAGCAAACGTCTGCAGCCTGGAAAGAATAGACAGGTTGTGCTCGAGAGTCTTGCCAAACCCGAAACCCGGATCGAGGATCAGTTTGTCTCTGCCAATACCGGCGGCAGTGCAGGCCTGAATTCGCTCTGAGAAAAACATGGCGATTTCCTC
>QIKT01000223.1 GCA_003233095.1 Oceanospirillales bacterium
CGCAACTACATTATAAACAATGTTGAGGCCCATCCCTCCAATTGTGGCCAGGGAGCCTCTGAATAAGTCTTAAGCGGATTGGATTGAGATGACAAATACGTCCGATCAAGGCGCATGAACCGAGTCATAGTGGTGCGATGGCTCGGTTCATGCAACGCAGAGGGGCGTGTTTGACGCTCAAGACAAGCGGTCATGACTTGTTCAGAGGTTCCCTGGCCGATTCGTGAGCAGGGTGGCAGACGGATGGGCCGAGCTGTGGCATGCTGCCTGCTGCGCAGAATCAGGTTTGGATGGACAGCGGTCCTTATCCAACATTCTGAGGACATCAGCGACCCAGCGGAGCTACCCATGAATCGATCAACACGAACGCTAATGATGAGCCTGGCTGTGCTGCTAGCCTGGCCGTTCGCAGCCTGGGCCATTGGCGTCGGTGAACGTCTTTCAGTGGACCACAATGATCCGGTCGTCGTACGTGTTCACGGTCTGTCGCCCGGCGATGTTGCTGCACTCGAGCAGCAGTTCGATGTTTGGGCCTTCGATCGCGACGATGGCTATGCGATCATTGCCCTGGATGACGGCGATGCGCTGAACCGCCTGCGCCACCTGGGTTGGACGCCATACCGGGATCCCGAGCGCAGTCAACTCTGGAATGCATCACATTCACACAGCCCCCTGCGACAGTCCATCCCTGACTTCCCCTGTTACCGCACGGTGGAGGAGACCTACGCTTCCGCTGAACAAATCGTTGCCGATCATCCCGATCTGGCCACTCTGATCGACATTGGAGACAGCTGGGAAAAAACCGATGATGCCAATAACGGCTATGACCTGAGGGTGTTGAAGCTCGGCAATCAGGCCATCGGTGGGGATCGGCCCTCGCTGTTCGTCATGTCCGCTGTCCACGCACGCGAATACACCACGGCCGAAACCATGACCCGCTTCGCCGAACACCTGATCGACGGATACGGCGTGAATGCCGATGCTACCTGGTTACTGGATCATCACGACATTCATCTGTTGCTGCAGGCCAATCCAGATGGTCGCAAACAGGCCGAAACCGGCTTGTTCTGGCGCAAGAACACCAACGAGGCTTATTGTTCACCGACCTCGCAGAATCGCGGTGCCGATCTGAATCGCAATTTTCCGTTTCAATTTGGTGGTGCCGCCAGCACCAATCCCTGCAATACCACCTATCAGGGCCCATTCAGCTCCTCGGAGCCGGAAGTCACCGCCGTAGTCGACTATGTCCGTGGCATCTTTGACGACCAACGCGGCGAAACACTGAGTGATCCGGCACCGCTGGATGCCTCCGGGGTGTTCATCGACGTCCACAGTTTTTCAGAGCTGGTCTTGTGGCCATGGGGCTACAACAACAATGCCGGCCAGGCGCCGAATCAGGATCAGTTGTCGACTCTGGGCCGACGGCTGGCCTTCTTCAACGCCTACCGGCCTCAGCAGATTCTCGGACTGACCGAGGCCTCGGGATCCACCGCAGATTTCGCTTACGTCGAGCTGGGAGTGGCCTCGTTTGCCTTTGAATTGGGCACTGATTTCTTCGAGCTGTGCGACACCTTCGAGAGCCGCGTCGCTCCAGACAATATCAACGCCATGATCTATGCCGCACGCGTCGCCCGAGCACCCTATCAGCTGCCCTCGGGACCCGATATTGCCTCGCTGGATCTGATTCCCAATACCGTGCTGGGAGTCGACACAATCACCGCTCAGGTTACTGCCGACGGCACGCGATTCAGCACCCTCAGCGACCCGACCTCACCGCTCGAGCCACCACGACTGATCGCAGGCATCGACCTGTTCGTCAATCAGCTGCCCTGGATCGGCCCCACCGGCACAGTGACCAACCCAGTCGATGGCAGCTTTGATAGTGCGGTTGAATCGGCGGTTGCATCGCTGTCGAGCAATGGCCTTGCTCAGGGACAACACACGGTCTTTGCTCAAGCCATCGGCGAGGACACTCAACGTGGTCCGGTCAGCGCCGCCTTCCTGTATGTGCTGGACCCGGCGACCACTGGCAACCTGACGGGACGTGTGTTGATCAACGGCACGCAGACACCGGTCGCCAATGCGCTGATCAGCGCCGGTCCTTATCAGACGCGCAGTGATGGATCTGGGCAATATCGCCTGGATTTGCCCGCCAGTGATTACACGGTCAAGGTCTCGGCCGATGGCCTGGGCAGCAACGAGGTTGACATCAGCCTGTCCGCGCAACAGTCTCTGACGCAGGATCTGTTGCTGTTCAATCGCTGTGAGTTGTTTGCCGACGACGTCGAAAACGGCAACGTCGGCTGGACGCCAGACTCACCCTGGGCGATCAGCACCGAGTCGGCCATGAACAGCAATCTGACCTGGCAGGACAGCCCCAGCGGGAATTATCAGGCCAACATCAATGTCAGCTTGACCAGCCCAGCTGTGAATTTGAGTACAGCGACTGAAAGTCAGCTGAGTTTCGATCATATCTGCAATACCGAGAGCGGGTTCGATTTCGGCATTGTTGAAGGATCAAATAATGGCACTGACTGGACGGAGCTGTATCGCTGCAGTGATCAGGAATCCAGGCAAAATCAGGTCATCGATCTGGGATCTCTCGATGGTGTGGCAACGGCTCGGATTCGATTTCGCCTGCGGACAGATTCGCTGGTCAATGATGCTGGCTGGACACTTGACAATATTCGCATCAGCGCGGCCAGCAATACCTGCGAGGTTCCGGCAGGTGATGATCTGTTTGCCGATGGGTTCGAGAATTGACCTGGGTCCTCGGGAATGGCCTGCGGCATCAATTCTTCGGCTAGCCCGGGATTGATTGTCCCAGGAATATGTCTCTGCGAACCTGCCAGGCACCATCAGCGTGCCGCTCAGGTGTGGTGACCCCGGAACCAGCGCAGCCTGCTTGTGCACTGCGGACCATCGCGTCAGTGAGTAGCGGATCGTCGGTAAACACCACATTGTCGATGTCATAGGTCATCCGGCCTGGCTCAATAACATGACACACTAACAAACGGCCCTTCAGGCCGCATCCCTCTCAATCTCCCTTCAGGGAAGGGAGAAGCATACCAAAATCCACAATCAGGTCACCCCAACGCGCTGATATCTTGTACACCTGAGCACAGAGCAGTTCAACCCTATTTACCTCACGCCTCAGGGGACCGGCCTGACTCGGGGTTCCCTCGTCGCTGCGCTCTGTCGGGACGACAGAAATAGTTGAGGTAGCGAGGAACTCAAATCGAAGCAATTAGCAAGGCTGTCGAAGGCAGTCCCTGTTTGTGGTGGAACGGGTAGCCGTTGGCCCATTGAACCTGATTGACACGCGGTGTTGCATGCCAACGGGTGTGCACTTATGGTGAAAGACAGAGAAAGAAGAAAAGCAGGACTTGTGTGCACGATTTCTTGGTGGAGCTTTAGCATCACCAAGAAGTGGTGGGCCCGGTAGGACTCGAACCTACGACCAAGGGATTATGAGTCCCCTGCTCTAACCAACTGAGCTACAGGCCCACAGAAGGCCGCCTAGTCTAGCGACAGTCCTGCTTCGAATCAATGCGACTGATGAACTCTTGTGCGCTGCGAGAACTCGCTTCGGCAGATGATTGCATGGCCGTCAGATGTTGTGTCCCGGTGCTGGGGTCGGCTACTATGATTAATGACACGACGCGACGCAGCATGCCTTGAGCTATCTGGCCTCACGACAATGATGGCTAAGGAGCCTCTGAACAAGTCTTAAGCGAGTTGGATTGAGAAGGGAAATGCGTCCGATCAAGGCGCATGAGCTGAGTCATCGTGGTGCTATGGC
>QIKT01000211.1 GCA_003233095.1 Oceanospirillales bacterium
GCAATCTTGCGATCATCACCGGTCTTGATTCCAATGATGACTGGCGCACCGGCGTGTCTCTCTGCCTCACCAATCAGCTGACCGACCATGTCACTGCGAGCATTGATGGTCAGCTCGAACAAGTCGCCCTGAACCTGATAAGCCGAGGCGAAATAATCGGTCGTTTCACCACTCCCCGGCGTCTCGGTCTGGCGTGGCAGTAAAAATCGTCCAATGACCAGGAAGTAGAGGATCGTGCTGGTCAGCAGGGCCAGGCCGATGGGAGTGACAGAAAACAGGGTGAAGGTGGTCAGCGTGTCCGCGCCGGGTGGCAGGTTTCGATTGGAGTTCTCGATCAGATCGTTGAGCAAGATGAGTGGCGAGGAACCAACCATGGTCAGCGTGCCGCCCATGATGGCGCAAAAACCCATGGGCATAAGTAGTCTCGACAGTGGGATTGCGCTGCGAGATGAAATTCGCGACATCACGGGCAGAAACAGTGCGGTGGCGCCTACGTTTTGCATGAAGCCGGAAATGACACCAACGGTCCCGGAGACCAGCGGCACCACCCGGCTTTCGGTTTTACCACCCATTTTAAGGATGAACGATGCCACCTGATTCATGGCGCCGGTACGGTCCAGCCCTGCTCCAATGATCATGACCGCGATGATCGAAATCACCGCATTGGAAGCGAAACCGTTGAACAGTTCATCCGCGGGCAGAAGGTGCAGCAATCCCAGTAGCACCATAATACAGATGGCGGCCACATCAACTCGCAGAATTTCGAATACGAACAGAAAAATGGTCAAACCCAACACTGACAGCACCATGATCATGTCGGTGGTCAGTGCCAATTCGTTGCCCATCAGCGATTCAGTTCAGTGGGATGGTCGTTACGGACGAAGATCAGGTCGGCAATCTCATGACCCAGACGAAGACCGCGTTGTTCAAACTTGGTCATTGGCCGCCAATCTGGGCGAGGGCTGATGAGAATTTCGCCAGCTCGATTATCGAAGCAGGGCTGTCCTGACATGACCTCCAGCATCCATTCGGCATAGGGTGCCCAGTCGGTGGCTATGTGAAAAACCCCGCCTGGTGCCAGCTTGTCGGCAACCAGGGTCACGAAGCCGTCGTTGACGATTCGACGCTTGTGGTGGCGCTTTTTCGGCCAGGGATCGGGGAAGTACAGCCTCAAACCGGCCAGCGGCTGTGGGCCGATTGCCTGTTGCAGTGCCGGGATGGCGTCGTCATGGATAATGCGCAGGTTGCTGATCAGATGTTCACCGATCAGCCCAAGAAGGTGCCCAACGCCTGGAGTGTGGACTTCGATGCCGATGAAATCATGATCCGGTTGATCCATGGCCATCTGAGCCAGTGTGTTTCCATTGCCAAATCCGACTTCCACGATAACAGGAGCCTTGCGGCCGAACAGAACCACAAAGTCCAGTGGCTCATCGATTCGGTCAATGCCGAATTGCGGCCACCAGGTCTCAAGTGCGCTCTGTTGGCCACGTGTCAGACGTCCCTGGCGACGAACGAAGCTTCGAACCCTTCGGTCCGAGGTGGCCAAGGGGACTGGTTGGGATTGATCGGTCACTTGAAGTGTCTCATCCTTGCGATCGGACCCCGGTTCGCTGCGCCGAACGTCGGGGCCAGTGTCAGGCCGTTGATGGCAGGCATTCATGATACTATGCCCGGTTTATTCATTCATTATCTATACGCGGTTAATTGCAGGAGATTGGACCTTCAAACAGGTGGATCATCCCGGTTCCGTGTCCCAGTCACACGCGCCGGTCTGCCTGATCTAACCGGCACTGAACGGAGATGTCATGCTCAACAAATATGAAATCACCCGCAACTGGCTGCCGCGTTATACCGGTATGCCACTTGAAAAATTCGGTCAGAATATCCTGCTGACGAATTTCAGCAACTACGTGGAGAACTTCGCCGAGATGTTTTCCTGTGACATCTATGGCATTGGCAAGCCGATGCAGGCCGCCACCAATGACCAGGGTTTGACCATTATCAACTTTGGGATCGGATCGTCCAATGCGGCAACGATCATGGACTTGCTGACAGCAATCAATCCGCATGGAATTTTATTCCTGGGCAAATGCGGTGGCTTGAAGAAGTCCACCGAAATTGGGCATTTCATTCTCCCCATTGCAGCGATTCGAGGAGAAGGAACCAGTAACGACTACTTTGATCCCATCGTCCCAGCACTGCCGTCGTTCAAACTGCACAAATTTGTCTCCGACAAGATCATCGAACACGGGTACGAATATCGGACCGGCGTGATCTATACCACCAATCGCCGTGTGTGGGAGCATGACGAGTCCTTTCACGAGCGACTCAAGGCACTGACCTGTATTGGCATTGACATGGAGACGGCGACCCTGTTCATCGTCGGGCATCACAATCAACTGTCTCGTGGAGCATTGCTGCTGGTCTCCGACGTGCCAGTCATTCCAGAAGGCGTCAAGACCGAGGCATCGGACAGCCATGTCACCCAAAACTGGGCAGACGTTCATCTGAAGCTGGGAATCGAGTCAATGATGGACCTTGAGGGAAATGGTGAACGCATCAAGCACTTCCGCTATTAGGCGATTGGTTGGCCAAGGCATGAGCTGTTGTGCCTGGCTGATTGCAGCAGCTCTACTGGGGTTGGTGACCGGCTGCAATGAACAGGGCCGCCCTTCGGCTGGCGATGCACCTGCCTCGGCTCAGAGAGTCATCTCACTGAGTCCCGCCATTACCGAGACGGTCTATGCTCTGGGTCAGGGCACGCGATTGATAGGCCGTAGTGACTACGACCTGTTTCCCTCAGTGGTACTCTCACTACCCGCCGCAGGCACCGCATTGGCGCCCAATTACGAACAGATTGCGCGTCTGCGTCCCGATCTGATTCTGATCGAACAGACTCAGTCCGGTTTTCTCACCGAGTTGTCAGCCTTGGCAGAGGTGATGGAACTGCCATGGCTGAGCCATGAGGAGGTGCGTCAAAGCGTGTTGTCTCTGAGCGAACGCTTCGATGTGTCGATCCAGGGACAACAACTGGTGAGGCAACTGGACGATGCGCTGACAGCGACACAGCATCAGGAATCGGCGCGGGTGTTGCTGATTCTCGACACCCTGTTTGACGGCGGCTCCATCTGGGTGATGAAGCCCGGAAGTCTGCACGGTTCTGCTCTGCTTGCCGCGGGAGTCAACAATGCAGCGGTTGATCTGGCTGGTGACAACGCCTCAATCAGCATCGAAGGACTGTTGTCCCTGAACCCCGATGCCATCATTGTCATGACTGCCTCGACTGAGCCTGCTCATCATCAGGCCATCATGGACGGGGTACGCCGACTGACACCACTTCGAGCAGTGCGCGACAATCAGGTGCTGCTGATGGCTGGATCCCACGTGTTCAGAACTGGGCCGTCGCTGATGCAATTTGCCAGTGAACTTCGTCAACTACTGGCGACCATTGGGCCAGGTTCAACGGCAGCAACGGTCATCGATGGCTAGTCATATCGAGTCCATCGAGATGCGCGGTGGTTCTCTGGCCATTGGAGCACGTCAGATTCTGGATGACATTCATTTGCGGATCGAGCCCAGTGAGATGGTTCTGATCGTCGGTGCCAGCGGCGCAGGAAAAACCACCTTGCTGCGAAGTCTGCTGGGTCTGGTGGAGCAGACTCGCGACAGCGTGTGGCTTGGGCAGGCTCCACTGTCTGCAGTCGGCCATCGTCAGCGCGCTGCACACATGGCCTGGTTGCCGCAACAGATGCC
>QIKT01000067.1 GCA_003233095.1 Oceanospirillales bacterium
CATCAATGGTGGTAATGCCCGGATAGGCACGAGCCAGTGACAGCTGAATCGATTCTCGTCCTTCGCGATCCAATCGCATGGCGGCGAAGTTCAACTGGGGAGCGGCCGCCAGATCAACCGGGTGGAAGAGGAAGTAGAAGAACGGTCTGGGACCACGTGATTCGCGCTTGCGGATGCTGGTGATCTGCCCAGTCAAGGGCACTCCCTGGATGTCGAACCGAATCTGATCGCCCAGACCCACTTCCAGAAACTCGGCGAACGAGGCCAGAATGGACACTGGCAGCAGATCGGAGGGCAGCTCCTGCTCTACAAACAGTTCACCGTCGGTCACTGCATCGACGAAGAACTCGCCATCGGTGATGGCTTCGCTGTAGCTGAGGTTGAACACCCGATTGATGTTTTCATAGGTGCCCAGCTGTTCACGCAAGGTCTCTGTACCGATGCCATTGACGGCATCAATCCGTGCGCGGATGACCGGGTAGTAGGTGATCTCGGTGTTGTGTTGCTGACGAATCAGAGTTTCGATCTCGGTTTTTTGTTCCTGCTGGATGTCCAGCAGAAACAGATTGGGGGCATCTTCAGGGTACTGGGTGATGAGTTGGCTCTGAATGGAATGGTCGATCAACGTCATGCTGCCCATGACCATTACCGTCAGTGAGATTGTGGTCAGAAACAGGCCACTCTGATTGTTTTTTCGGTAGATGTTCTGGAGCGCAAGCCGGGTGTGCCACTCGGCGGGTTTCATGCGTGTGATGATCCATAGAATCAACCGAACCAGGGCATACAGGACACTCCAGACCACACCCAGGCCCAGCATCAGCTGGAAGGTCTGGGTCAGATCACCGAGTTCGATCCAGATCAAACCACAGAACAGAAGCACTGCAATAGCTGTCCAGACAAACCGGGAACGGCCACGTGACGAGCGGACACTGTGTTGATGAAGAACAGCCAGTGGCTTGATATCGTGAAGTTTTTCCAGCGTCAACCAGGTCATCAGGTGGGTCACGGCGAGTGCGATCACAACGGTTTTTAGGATCGACAAAGGCTCGATCCCGAAGGCCACGCCTTCAGGCAGGATGGCCGCGAACAGATCCAGGCCAACGTGGATCAGCAACAGACTGAGACCGCAAGCCAGAGCAATCGCCAGCAGGGTTGAAAGGGTCAGCAATCGGCGATAGCCACGAATGATTCGCGCAGTCGGTTCACCAATGGCTCGCCGGATGGCAATGGTATGCGTCTGGCGCTGCAGAAAGGCGCTGACCACGCTCATCATACCGATGCCGGACAACAGGATGACCGCGATAACCAGCAGTTTCAGAAAGCGCAGGAAATCGGCGCTGATTGCCGAGACGGTGGTATCGGCCGTGTCTGCACTCAACAGTTCAATTCGGTCGCTGCTAATCAGCGCACTGAAGCGCTGCTGCCATTCGCTGCGCTGCTCAGGGTCGTCCAACCTCATCTCGATCCGAAAGTAGACTCGGCTGCGTTGACTGAGCAAGCCTGTTTGCGGCAAATCTTCCGCCCGCAACAGCACGCGGGAGCCAAAGCCGAATCCCGCAAGCGGGCGATCGGGCTCTTCTGCGAGGGTATCGGCGATCACCAGCGTGGCATCACCCAACTGCAGTGTGTCACCGCGCTGCGCATCCAGACGTGCCAACAAACTGGGTTCAACAATGACTGAGCCTGCTTGCCAGTCAGCCGGATCGGTCTGATCAAAGCGCAAGGTACCGTAGAGTGGATAGGCTGCGGAGACCGACTTCACAGCGACTAGCGACGACTGTGCCTCGGTTGATGCGATGCCGCTGAACTGGACATCGCGAACCACATCCTCGGCAGGCAATTGATCGACCAGTGCGTTGATCGCATCGCTGAACGGTCGTCTGGATCGAAGCACCAGGTCACCACCGACCAGTTGTTTCTGATTGCTGTCGACATAGGTATCGACGCCGACCTGAAGAGAGTCCAGGGTCAGATAGGCACTCATGGAGACCAGCAGGCAGAGGATGAACAGGATGGGATAGACCGGCTGGCGACGCCATTCGCGAGTGGAAATTTGACTGCTGACCACCGCAGACTGCGACGCTGATTGAGGCGGCTTCATCCCGCAGTTGCCGAGGACTTGTCGGATTCGGAATCGAGCCGACCATCGACCAATGTGATGGTACGGGATGCAAGGTCGGCGACGGCCGGATCGTGCGTCACCACAATCAGAGTGGTCTGGTAGGCTTGTTGAAGTTCGATCAGGGTCGTTAGAATCTGATCGGCATTGCCAACATCCAGGTTTCCGGTGGGCTCATCAGCGAAAAGCACCTGAGGCCGCGTGACCAGTGCTCTTGCGATGGCGGTACGCTGTTTTTCGCCGCCGGATAGTTGATGCGGCATGCTGTCGCGTCGATGACCCAGTTCGACCTGGTCTATGAGCGTGTCGACCCGTTCAATCTGATCAGCCTGCCCGGAAATCTGTAATGGAAAGCCGATGTTCTCAGCCACACTCAAGGTCGGAATCAGATGGAAGGATTGAAAGATGAAGCCAATCCGTGTTTGTCTGATCAATGCCAATTCATCTTCGCTCATCGTCGAGATTGACAAATCTCCCAGATGCACGGTGCCACTATCCGGGGTGTCCAGCCCGGCCATGATGGACAGCAAGGTAGATTTCCCCGAGCCGGAACGCCCCATGATCGCAACGAACTCGCCGCTGTCGATGGTCAGAGAAATATCGTCGAGGACGCTGATGGTTCGATCGCCCAGTGGAAACGACTTGCTCATGTTCGCAAGCCTCAGAGTGGCCGGTGTTTGATCGGTGGCGTTCGGGTCCATGGTTATCCTTCTGAGGGGGCAGAGCGTGTGGGCTCAAGCAGATTAGCTCGAGGTTTCCCTGTCTGCATTTGCTCAAGTATGGGTTGCAAGATCGGTAGAATATTCTGGTCGACTATCATCGAATAACCATCGGCATTCGGGTGTATCAAGTCTGAATTGTTCAGCGCATCGATGCCGGCTACTCCCTCGAGGAAAAATTCGATCAGAGGCAGCTGATATTCATTGGCCAGTTCAGTGTAGATGTTCTTGAAATCACGGCTGTAGTCGGCACCCATATTGTCATAAATCTGCATGCCACCGAGGATCAGTCTTGCATCCTGAGCGAGAATCATTTCGGTCATGGATGTCATGTTGGACTTAAGTAATCCAAGAGGCAAGGCGCGCATGGCATCGTTGGCACCGATGGTCAGGATGACGATATCCGGTTCCTGACTCAAGACCCAGTCCAGTCGCTGCAACAGGCCCGTGCTGGTTTCACCACTGACTCCGGCGTTGATGACGCGCGCGGTCGGGTAGCCATGGGACTGCAAGTGACGTTCAAGCTGTGATGGATAATTCATGTCGCGGCGCACGCCGAGGCCCTCGGTCAGCGAATCACCGAGTGCCAGAATGGTCAGTTCGCTGTTGTTCTCGCTACGGTCCAGGGAAGTGGCAGCGGGTTGATTGTCGGTGTCTGAGCAGGCTGCCAGGGCAATCATCAGCAGCAGCCCGGTAAAAATCCGAAGTCCTGTGGTT
>QIKT01000062.1 GCA_003233095.1 Oceanospirillales bacterium
AAGCGGCTTAGCCTGGAAAGCGAGTACGGCGAGCGTCAGTCCTTTGATCTGATCTACAGCATCGAAAAGAAACGATAACGCAGGAACCGCCTCCTTATACTCGACCGCTCGGCGTTGCATGAGCTGAGCCATAGCACCACTATGACTCAGCTCATGCGCCTTGATCGGACGCATTTCCCTTCTTAATCCAACTCGCTTAAGGCTTGTTCAGAGGCTCCCTGGCGCGATGGTCACGCTGGTGATAGGGTTGATTCAGTGGTTTCGGTTCAAGGCATGGTATTGATGCGCGATTGTCGGCCTCAGCGCGGTTGTCTCAGCAGTCGGTTCAGATCTGCGACTGAATCGCAGAGTCGTTGCAAGTCCTTGACAGTAGATGAGCTCAGGTCAGGCAGACTCAATCCTGGCTGCTGTTCCAGAAGGCTGATGGCTTCGCGACGAGCCACCACATACACAATGCGGCGATCATGCTTGTCGCGCGCTCTCCAGACCAGATTTCGCTCTTCCAGCCGGTCTACGCAGCGGGACACAGTGGCCATGCTCAACGCTTCGCTGCTGGCCAGTTCGCCGATAGTCATTGGCGCTTGTTTCAACTGACGAATCAGCGAGGCCTGGGTGGGGGGCAAGTCGAGATTCTGTTGTTTGCTCAATCGCAGCAGCTGTGTTTTCAGAGCAGCCAGTTCGTCATTGAGGCGTTGGGTCAGTGTCTCGGTCTGGGTGTCTGGCATGTGGACTAGCCTAACAAACCCACCGCAGCACAGCGAATGAAAAAAAGCCTGTGATATTCTACAAGAAGACTAAAGTTGCGGTCAGGAGAACAGCATGGATACGCCTCGCGCTCAGCGAATGATCGATGAATTGTGGGACGATTCGATCGTTCCAGAACTGGTCGAATACATCAAGATTCCCAATAAATCACCGCATTTTGATCCCGACTGGGATGCGCACGGTTACATGGAAGATGCGGTCACGCTGATTGCCAACTGGTGCCAGCAGCAACCGATCAACGGCATGAGCCTTGAAGTGGTTCGGCTGGAAGGGCGTACGCCGGTCATCTTCATGGATATTCCGGGGCAGGGGGATGATTGCATCCTCCTCTACGGGCATCTGGACAAGCAACCAGAAATGATGGGCTGGGCCGATCACCTGGCCCCCTGGAAGCCAGTGATTGAAGACGACAAACTCTATGGCCGGGGTGGCGCTGATGACGGCTACGCGGCTTATGCGTCGCTGACCGCCATCATGGCAGCGCAGGAACAGGGCATTCCACATGCCCGCTGTGTGGTTCTCATTGAAGCCTGCGAAGAGAGTGGCAGCTATGATCTGCCGTTCTATATCGATCACCTGCGAGAGCGCATCGGCACGCCAAGCCTGGTCGTGTGCCTTGATTCGGGCGCTGGTAACTACGAGCAGCTGTGGATCACCACGTCGTTGCGAGGCATGGCCAGCGGTACCTTGCATGTGGATGTCAGCCACGAAGGCGTCCATTCTGGCGCGGCCAGTGGCATGGTGCCGTCGAGCTTTCGAGTCATCCGCCAGTTGCTCAACCGTCTTGAGGATGCGGCCAGTGGTCATATTCTGCCTGAAGGCCTGCATGCCGATATCCCTGCACAGCGATTGCAGCAGTCGCAGTACGTCGCCGATCTGCTCGGCGATGGGGTCTGGCAGTCCTTTCCGTTTCTCGATGGTGTCCAGCCCATGGCAGAATCGAATCTGGAGCGCCTGCTGAATCGAAACTGGCGGCCTGCATTGTCCTATACCGGAGCAGGTCGAATTCCCGCCCTCGAGGATGCCGGCAATGTGCTGCGCCCTGGGACCAGTTTGAAGCTATCATGTCGATTGCCACCGACCCTGTCAGGGGAGTCGGCCAGCGCTTTGATCAAGCAGGTTCTCGAGACTGATCCACCTTGTGGTGCGCAAGTCCGTTTCGAAGCTGATCAGTCGGCCAGCGGTTGGAATGCGCCGATTGTGGCGGACTGGCTGAGCCAGTCTCTGGAGCGCGCTTCACAGGCCAGTTATGGCGCCAGTTGCATGTATATGGGCGAGGGAGGCACCATTCCGTTCATGGGCATGCTGGGTGAGAAATTCCCTGAATCACAGTTCATGATTGCCGGAGTGCTGGGGCCCAAGTCAAATGCGCATGGGCCGAATGAATTTCTGCATATTCCTTACGCCAAGCGTTTGACCACCTGTGTTGCTCAGGTCATTGGTGATCACTATGACAAGCGCGTTGCCCGTGCGGGAAACAAGGCAGCCTGAGACGTTTCAGGCCATCTCGAAGCGCATCGACAAGTCGATCGCCTGGATGTGTTTGGTCAGCCCGCCAATGGACAGGAAGTCGACACCTGTTTCCGCCACCTCTACCAGTCGATGCTCGTCCAGATTGCCAGAGGCTTCCAACTGCACTCGACCGGCCGTATGGCGGACTGCTTCGCGGGTCTGTTCCAGATCGAAGTTGTCTAGCATGATCCGCTGCGCACCGGCCTGAATCGCCTGCTCCAGCTGGTCCAGCGTTTCCACTTCGACCTCGATCAGCAAGTCGGCACGAAGGTCTCTGGCCGCTTCGATGGCACTGACGATTGAGCCCGCTGACAAGAGATGGTTTTCCTTGATCAGAAACGCGTCGAACAGCCCGATCCGATGGTTCTGTCCGCCGCCGCATCGAACCGCATATTTTTGTGCCAGTCGCAGGCCGGGAATGGTTTTGCGTGTATCGAGAATGACAGCATTGGTATGACGGATCAGGTCACAATGCTGTCGAGTACGGGTAGCCACTGCCGATAATAGCTGAACAAAATTCAGGGCCGTTCTTTCGGCCGTCAATATGGCCCGGGCGTTGCCGCTGACTTCACAAAAGGTTTGCCCTGGTTCCAGCAGGTCGCCATCAGTCGCATGCCATCTGAGTTGTAGCGTGGGGTCGACCTGATGCATGGCTTGTTCAAACCAGCTCTGGCCGCAGAGTACTGCCGACTCACGGCAAATGACCCGGGCATCAGCCGTCTTGTCCAGAGGGATCAGCGACGCGGTCACGTCGCCGGTTTGAATGTCCTCTGACAGGGCCAGTCGAACGTCGTGTTCGATGGTGTGTGGTTCAGGATGTGACATCGTACCACCTGCCGGTAAATGAGACGCCGACAGTGTAGCCTGATCAAACTCGCTCAACCAGAGTCAGGCTGTTGTGGCTCAGCGGCAAGGTCAGTGTTCTTCTCAGACGCCTCATCAGAGGCCAGGCTTGCTACGGAGTGTCCTCTGAATTATCGCTCAGCGTGTCTTCGATTTGCTTCAGTGCTCGATCAAACAGCGGTACGTTGTCGAGCACCTGAGCCTTACCACTCTTGATGGACTCGGCCAGTTCGACAATGGACTTGTCGGCAACCTTCAGACCTTTCTGATTGACGAACAGAAATTTTGAAGTAATTGGACTTTTCCATGACAATTTGGCGCGGACTAGCTGATCGGAGTCGGTTTGGGTGAATGTAAACCAGGTACCGATTTTCAGTGCATTGATTTGTGTCATGAAGACAGTATTGAGATCCATGTTCTGATCGCCGGATT
>QIKT01000204.1 GCA_003233095.1 Oceanospirillales bacterium
CCTGGCAGTCTCAGCGACGAAGTGGGTTTGAATGCCACACTCAGACGTAGCGCCTGCCCGGTTGATATGCCGCCGAGAACACCTCCAGCATGATTGCTGAGAAACCCGTGCTCGCCAATTTCATCGCGGTGCTCGCTTCCCGGCTGTGCTATGCAATCGAAGCCGGCACCAATTTCAACGCCTTTCGCTGCATTGATGCTCATCATGGCTGATGCCAAATCCTGATCGAGCTTGCCATACACCGGTTCACCCAGTCCTGGCGGCACACCGGTGGCAATGCAGTTGATTCGGGCGCCCATGGAATCACCACTCTTGCGCAAGGCGTCCATGTAGTCCTCCAACTCGGCGACCCGCGAGGGATCGGCACAGAAAAACGGATTGTCATCCACGCTATTCAGATCCACCGCATCCAGTTCGATCGGACCCAGTTGAGACAACCAGGCATGAATTCGAATCCCCAGCCGTTGCTGCAGATAGCGACGAGCGACGGCGCCTGCTGCCACCCGCATAGTGGTTTCACGCGCCGAAGATCGCCCCCCCCCCCCGATAGTCTCGCAGGCCGTACTTCATCAGATAGGTGTAGTCGGCATGGCCAGGTCGAATGAGGTCTCGGATCTTGCTGTAATCCCTGGATCGAGCATCCGTATTTTCGATCAGCAGAGCAATCGGCGTGCCCGTGGTGACTCCGTCCATGACGCCCGACAGGATCTGCACGTCATCTTTTTCATGACGCTGTGAGGTATGCCGTGATTTTCCGGTAGCCCGTCGCTCGAGCTCGGGTCGAATATCCTCGGCGCTGATCGACAGACCGGGCGGGCATCCATCAATCACACAACCAATCGCTGGTCCATGGCTCTCGCCAAAGGTGGTGACGGTAAACAATTTGCCAAAGCTGTTACTGGACATCAGATTTCCTGTTGCGGCTGATCCGCATCAACTGTTCACGGGACATGATGCAGACGCCTTCTCCACCCTGCTCGAATTCGATCCACATCAAAGCCTCTTCGGCCAGTTCCTGCTCAAGCGCATTGGCGCTGTACCCGACTTCCAGAATCAGACTACCGTCATCGCTGAGCCAGTCAGCGGCACTGTCGATGATTTGCAGTGGGATATCAAGACCATTGTCATCGCTGACCAAACCCATCGTCGGTTCCTGATGATACTCAGCAGGAAGTTGTTGCCATTCATCCTGGCTGACATAGGGCGGATTGCTGACAATCAGGTCATATCGAGTCCAGCTCAGTCCACTGAACAGATCCGAATACACCAGGCGGACACGATCCTGAAGGCCGTGCAAGCGAATATTCTCGCGCGCCAGATCAAGAGCTTCCTGACTGAGATCAGCCAGATCGACCTGTGCGTGAGGCAAGGCCTGCGCTGTAGCAATGCCGATGCAGCCGGAACCGGTGCACAAATCCAGAATGCGCCGAGCTGAATCGGGCTCAATCCAGGGTTGATACTGCTCCAGGATCAATTCTGCAATGGGAGAACGTGGCACCAGTGCTCGTTCATCAATCACAAAGCGATGCCCTGCAAACCAGCAGTGTCCCAGCAGATACGCCAGCGGTAGTCGTTCATTGATTCGTCTTTTGAGCAGCGCATCGACCTGGGTCAGCTGATCAACATCCAGCGGTTGGTCGAGCCTCGCTTCGGGGCAGTGGTAATCAATGTCCAACGCACCAAAGACCAGAAACACCGCCTCATTGATGGCACTGTCAGTGCCATGACCATAATGCAAGGCAGCCGCATCCAATTGCGAGGCCACTCGATTTACCGTCGTTCGCAGAGTCTGTGGAGGCTGATTCATGGTGGCCCGGGATGACGCGGATGCAGGGAGTTTCAACAGCCGTGCATTCTATCCCAAGTCCCCCGATAACCCCAGCTTCAACCCCACTGAACCGCTATCGGCGCGCCCTTGCGCAAGGTATAATTGTTCAATGAATTCATCCAATCTGATCCACCGAATCACTCATCCTGTCACCCTCATCGTTCTACTGGCGATCGCCGTCGGTGCAGGGCTCTGGGCCTGGCAATGGCTGCAACCTCATGCCCCACCATCACTGATCGCCACCACGATGTATCCCAAACCGGTCCTGCTCGAGGAGTTCGAACTGACCGACAGCCAGGGTGAACTCGTCAGCAATGAGCAGTTCATGGAACACTGGGATGTGCTGTTCTTTGGCTTCACGCATTGCCCGGACATTTGCCCGGCCACACTTCAGATGCTGTCCAGTGTGGAGAAACGGCTGTCCCAGTTCAATCCTGACCATCCGATCCGGTTCTGGTTTGTATCAGTTGACCCAGAACGCGACACACCGGCCGTCATGTCCCAGTACACCAAATTTTTCAATCCGGCGTTTCGGGCCATGACCGGTCCAGACACTGAACTGCGAAAACTGACCGCTCAACTCTCCATTGCCTATGAGATTGAACCACACGAGGCTGGAGATGATCAGTACGCGGTGGATCACAGCTCGGCCTTGATTCTGATTGATCCTGACGGCCGTCTGTTTGGCGTCATGACCACCCCGCATCGACCCGCAGAGATCCTCACCGATCTGACTGCTCTGGCTTCCAGTCGATGACTCTGAGAGAACGCCTCTATATCGGATTGCAATATCTGCTGCCGCATCACCTGATGTCCCGGCTGGCGCGACGAGCCACTCAATCGGAGCGCAACTGGTTGAAGTCACGCCTGATCCGAACCGTGATCTCGAGGTTCAACGTCGACCTGAGCCAGGCCATTGAAGAAAACCCGGATGCCTATCCAAGCTTCAACGCCTTTTTCACCCGAGCGCTGAAACCCGAACTGCGTCCTGTCGCTGATGAACCACACGCAGTCGTCTCGCCCTGTGATGGTCGTATCAGCCAATTCGGACCGATTTGCGATGATCTTATTGTGCAAGCCAAGGGTCAGCATTATCCGGTCGAACGATTGCTCGCTGGAGACACCCCGCTGGCAGAGCAGTTCAGCGGGGGCGACTTCATCAACATCTACCTCTCTCCCCGCGACTATCACCGGCTGCATATGCCCCTTGACGGCCGATTGATCTCAACCACCTACGTGCCGGGCCGACTGTTCAGTGTCGCCCCGCTGACCACGGCCCACATCCCTGCACTGTGCGCACGCAACGATCGACTGATCTGTCATTTCGACACCCCGGCTGGCGCCATGGTCTACATTCTGGTGGGTGCCGTGATGGTCGATGGTATCGAAACCGTCTGGCATGGCCTGTACCCCCATCACCGGCGTATCGTTCGTGACCCACAGCCACCTGAGGTGTCACTCTCTCGCGGTGAGGAAATGGGCCGGTTCAATATGGGTTCTACCACTATCATTCTGTTCACCCGAGATCAAATTACCTTCGATGCGTCGCTGGCGATCGAGCAAGCTGTGCTGATGGGTCAGAAAATTGCCAGCATGACGGACGAATCACGGTCTCATGCCTAGGGAGCCTCTGAACAAGTCGTGATCGGCTGTCTTGAGCGTGAAATACGCCCGCTCGGCGTTGCATGAGCTGAGCCATAGCACCACTATGAC
>QIKT01000218.1 GCA_003233095.1 Oceanospirillales bacterium
AGGTTGGCGACAGTTTCTGTGCACCATTATACACCACAATCATCTATTATCATAATGAAATCAACAGCTTGTACTTTCTGAGCAGGCTCTACATAACGGTGCTATTGGCCTCAAAAGATCGAAAAATCTGACTCAAATCGACTTGTCCTCGTGACGACCGGTTAAATCCGACAGGCTAGTGCCGCCATTGATGCAATCACTGCCCTGCACACGACAACACGGTATACTACGAGACTGCCCACACTGGACTTGACCGATGATCAACAGCCAATCCATCGATGAACTGGCCAGCCGCCTGCAGGCACTGCTTCCAGTCTCTCTGCGAGATGCCAAGGCCGACCTCGGCGACAACTTCAGGGACGTCCTCAAGGGCTGGTTACAGCAAATGGACCTGGTCACCCGAGAAGAGTTTGATGCACAGAAAGCCGTGCTCGAACGCACACGCTCCAAGCTGGATGCCCTGAGCGAACAAATTGACCGGCTGGACTCCTCGCTCTAGGCGGATTGTTGAACGGCTCGAATCAGGCGTCGGAGCTTGACCGGATCAAGCGGGTCGTCAATTCGCACACTGCTGCACACATCAACCCCATGGGGCCTGACCTGCTCAATCGCCCCAGCCACATTCTCTGCGCTCAGACCACCTGCCAACCAAACCGGACTCACGCACGCCTCGACGATGGCTCGACTGATACGCCAATCATGCACGCGTCCCGTTCCGCCCAACTCTGGTATGACCTGGTCGGGTTGACCGGAATCGAGCAACAGGCCATTGACGATATCGTCAATGGCCAGAGCCTGATCAATCGCCAAATCATTCTGAACAGAAATCACCTGAACCAGAGCCACCTCGGGGCATGCCAGACGCAGATGCTCCAGGGTTGAGGCAGGATGCTCGCAGACCAGCTGCATGGCGGTCGCCGGAACGTCCTGATGCTGGGCAATCAGGGCCTCGGGATTCATCTGAGAGGTCAACAGAAAGGTTTCGATCGACCGATCGGTACATCGGGTTGAGAACGGACTGAATTTGTCTGTGATCAATGACCCCCAGGCCCGCTGGGCACCTCTGAGACCAGACCCAACACGTCGGCTCCGCAGTCCACCGCCAGATTCGCCTCTTCAGGCGTTGAGATACAGCAGATTTTAATCACAGTCATGAACGGCCTGCCTGATCCGAACCCACAGTTTGGCGTGTCGCCATCCCTTGCGCGAGTGCCTGATCAGAACGAATACTCGACGCCCAGACTCAGGCTACGACCTTTATTGTGGATCGTCTGAGTGATCAGACCCCTGAGTTATTCGTCATCAAACGCCGCTCTCAGATAGGTTGGATACACGCCACTGGCCTGATGAATCGCCGCATTGTAGTAGCGACACTCCATCCTCTCATTCACGTTACGGCAGGGGGTGTCCTGAAACTGACCACTCTTTCTGGCAAGCGTGATGCACCACCATCCGGACGGGTAGCAGGGCTGAGGAAACAGATGATGGCGAATATCACTGTAGCCTGCATTCGCCAGCCGCAGTCTCAAGGTCTTGAGCAACTCCACGTGAAGAAGTGGCGACTCACTCTGCATGCCGATGATGCCCTGATCGCTCAGAGCACGGTGACACTGACGGAAGAACGTTTCGGAAACCAACTCCTCGGCCAAACCGACCGGATCGGTTGAATCGACCAGAATGACATCCTGCGAGCCTTCATCGCAACCGGCAATCCAGGCCATCCCGTCTTCGAACAGCAGGGAGACTCTGGGGTCATCATTGGAGGCACACAACTCTGGGAAAAACTGCTCGCTGACGCGGGTCACGCGCTCATCAATATCAATCTGAATCGCTGAAAGGACGCTGTCATGCTTCAGAACTTCACTGAGCGTGCCACAGTCTCCGCCACCGATGATTGCCACATGATTCGGTGCCTCAAGGCTATAGAGCGCTGGATGAGCCAACATCTCATGGTAGATAAAGTTTTCGCGCTGGGTCACCATCCAGCATCCATCCAGTGCCATCAGACGACCAAAATCGGTCGATTCATACACATCAATGGTCTGAAAGTCCGATTGCTCATGATGCAGGTGTTCACGCACTCGAAAGCCGATCGCGCTGCCGCTGCTGTCGAGCAGTTCGTGGATCCATTGGGTCTCATTCATCGCGTGTTCCATAGATCAACAGGTCTGTTTCTCAGCTAGCTGACTGGCAGCCTGTCGGACTAAACGGGTCGTAGCGAGGAAAAGTCGATTTGAGTCAGACTTCCCGCAGTAGATCATGTTTAGTCCAACAGGCTGCCGGGGTTGACAGTCATTCACAATCTTGTCACAGATGTTGACAAAATTCGCTTGTCCCACTCAAGTCTCGTCAATAGACTGTTACCTGTCCTCTCAACCCCTCATCCATACGCACTCTGAGAGGACATCGCCGTATCCGCTGTGTTTTCACAGCGGATACACTTTGCGTATTTCCTGAATGAACTTCAAGACTTCTTGATCGGGCGATTCCAGCCTTCGACGACCCTTTGTCTACTGCGACTGACCACTAGCCGATCATCAGGTGTGTCATGGGTGATGGTGGATCCGGCGCCAATGACCGCCCCGGCGCCAATATGGACCGGTGCCACCAGTTGGCTGTCCGAGCCGATGAACGCACCATCGCCGATCGTCGTCTGGTGCTTGTTGACACCATCATAGTTGCAAGTGATCACACCAGCACCGACATTCACTGAGGACCCGACTAGAGCATCGCCCAGATAGCTCAGATGATTGGCCTTGCTGCCAGCGCCAAAGTGCACGTTCTTGGTTTCAACGAAATTACCGATTCTTGTGTTGGGTCCCAAATGAGTCCCTGGGCGGAGGCGAGCAAACGGCCCGATATCACAGGGGCCATCGCTGCGAACACCGTCAAGGACTGAATGTGGATGAACAATCGTGCCTGGCCCCAGACGGCAGTTGGTCAGAACGCAACCCGCGCCGATCTGACAGCCAGCCGCCAGATGATTGCTGCTTTCGAAGACACAATTGATGTCAATGAACACATCCGTATCGACCTCCAGCGGACCGCGAATATCAATTCGATCCGGGTCGGCCAGCATCGCCCCGGCATCCATCAGAACGCCGGCTCGTTGCTGCTGACAGAACCGCTCCAGCTGTGCAAGCTGTCGTCGATCATTGGCGCCCAGAATTTCTCGCCATGACTGACAGGCGATCGCCGCGACCGGCTGGCCTCGTTCTCGTGCGGACTCGATCACATCGGTCAGATAGATTTCAGCTTTGGCGTGTCGTTCGGCGATCGCCGCCAGATGATCTCGCAGCATTTTCGCCGGTGCACACATCATCCCGCTGTTGACCTCACAAATCGCCCTCTCGGCGGCAGATGCATCACGGTGCTCTACAATCTGCAGCAAGGCGCCGGAGTCATCTCGCACTATCCGGCCATAGCCGCTCGGATCATCGATCATGGCCGTCAGAATGACCGCAGCCCCAGCATCGGCGGACAGCAGCTGCCTGAGACT
>QIKT01000164.1 GCA_003233095.1 Oceanospirillales bacterium
ACAGGGACAGGTCGAGGAGTACATCAGCTTCAGCCCGATCTCCAGTTTGAACCCTTCCCGAGTCAGTCTGCCTGTCAGTGAGACGGGGTAGCGTTTCCAGCCGCTGTTGTCGCTGATCAATGCGGGTCGTCTGACCATGTAATCAAAACTCAACTCGAGTTTCGCTTCGTCACTGAGTCCCTGATGCGATTCCAGAAAATCTTTCAGAATCCGGTTAATCATGCAGGGACTGAGCTTTTCATGGCTCAGATGTCGATCCAGATGCAGGTACAGGCGTGACATGTGGATGCCGCGCTTGTCCGGATCGGTGAGATTGACAAAAGCAGTCGCGAAACCTGGAACACGCATCAGTGGTTCCTGGTCGGAGCCTATAAGCAGAGGAATTTCAATTTCTTCCATGCCCACCCAGACCAACTGACCAGCGACACCGGCTTTAACGTCGTTGGCGATGTCGGGCATCGTGCTGATCAGTGGTTGTCGATTGCTCATATGGTTTCCTGTGTCAGGGTCATGCCATTTGTGCCATGCGAGTTCCCAGTCTATCAGTTCAGGGAAATGTTGTGACGCAGAATGAATTATATGGGATATAGGGGTGTGATTTTCAATCAAGTTCATAGTTTGTGCGTGAACCGGATCATCCACCCATTCGGGCGCGCTGTCTTTTGATGGCTCTGGCCTGTCGCCAGATTGACCACAGATCAGAAAAACCACCTGTTGCCCCCGACCGATCATACAGAGTTTCAGGACGCCTGACCGCTCGATCCAGCTCTCTCTGACTGGCCGCAGCCAGCAGGCCACCAAAGGCTGCCGTAGCAACAGACTGTTCGGGTCGATTCAGGCTCTGCCAGACGGCAACAACTCGATCCGCCTGATCGGTCGCTGCATAAGGATTCAGTTCATGTCTGGCCAGCAGGTCCAGCGGCAGCACCGATCGCTGCCGAGCGCACAGTGCCGGCAGATCCATGATCAACTGGGCGGTTAGCACCCGCTCCCAGATATGTATCTCATTGTCTGTGACTGTCCGCTCAATTGGATCAATCGCCGCTTCAAGCTCAGCCAGAAATTTCGCCAGACCAGAGAGACGCTGGTTGAATGCCGCTGTCGACTCTGGAGCGGCAGCAACCATGAACTGATAGAGCCCCTCAAGTGCTGGTTCAATGTCGGGTAATCGGTCACTTCCAAGGGTCACTGTGATCGGGTGATGTGGATTTTGAGCGTTTGCCGAGGCCCACTCTCGCTGCCAGAAATTCAGACGAGCGCTGAGAACTGCCGGTTCAGCGATGTCGCGCAACAAGTGGCGGCATTCCAGATTGAACAGCATCAATGCGTCAAATCGATGCCGCCATGACGGATCGACAAACACCCGACAAAGTTGCCACGCACGAGGTAGATTTGGCAGCTCCTCGGCCACAAAAGAATGTGATGAATCAATCACTTGAGAATGCTTGTCTTGTTCAGATGGTTCAGTCACGGACCTGCTTCTCGATGGGATCAGTGGTTACAATTTCTCGTCGTTCATCCACGCCCAGTTCGGTCAACTTTCGAGTCGCAGGAAGAACCTGACGCTCCAGAGATCCGGCGGTTTTGTTGAAATGAGTGACCGTGCTGTCGAGTGCTTTACCGAGCCGGGCAAAGTGTTCACTGAAGACCGCGACCCGCTTGTGAAATTCTTCTGCAAGGCTTCGAATTTGCTGAGCATTGTCAATCAGATCCACCTGCCTCCAACTGAAGGCGACGGCACGCAGTAGTGCAATCAGTGAGGTCGGAGATGCCAGAATGACCTTGCTTCGAAGCGCGTCTTCGAGCAGCGTCATGTCCAGATCAAGCGCCGCAGCAAGAAACTGTTCGCCTGGTATGAACAGCACCACAAAATCAGGTGAATTGGGAAACTGTTGCCAGTAGGCCTTGCTGGCCAGTTCCTTGACTCGAGCACGGACATTGGCCACGTGGCGCTTCAAATGAGCATCGCGTTCAGACTGAGTCCGTGCTTCCTGGGCAGACAGATAGGCATCCAGAGGGGTCTTTACATCGACCACAATATCGCGTTTGTCCGGTAAATTGATCACCATGTCTGGCCGGATGATTCCATCATCTGTGTGCACGCTCACCTGCTCGGTAAAGTCGCAGTGCTGGCTCATGCCGGCCAATTCCACTAGTCGTTTCAAGGTCAACTCACCCCACTGCCCTCGCATTTCAGGACGTCTGAGCGCCTTGACCAGATTCTGGGTTTCTTCACGCAGCGCCTGATGATCCGATGCAATCACCTGCAAATGCTTCTCCAGTGCGCCGAAACTCTGCTTGCGTTCCTTTTCCAATTCCCGGACCTGAACTTCTGTTTTCTCCAATGCATCAGCAATCGGTTTGATCATCCGGGCAATGGCTTTGTGGTGCTCATCACTGTGCTGCTCGGACTGAGCATGGTGTCGACGGTGTCGTTCTTCGGCCAACTGCAAAAAGGACTCGGTGTTTCGTTTCAGCACCTCGCCGGAGAGCAAGGAAAAACTGGCTTCCAGTTGTTCGCGTGCGGTGTCGAATGCGGCGGCACGCTCCTCGGTGATGCGTTGTTCTGAGTCCAGCCTGGCCTGCAAACCGATCCGATCCTGCTCAGCATGATTGAGCCGCCGTTGTACCAGAACCCAGGCGGCAAGCGCGGTCATCAGGACGCCCGCTACAAAGGCAGTCGCCATCAGCGTCAGTGGGGTGAACTCGGCGATAATCTGGTTCCAGAACGTCATCGATGGGCAGTGTGATTGAGGGACAAGACCACTGTGGATCCGGCTGGCGAGTCTAGCACGTCAGCGAGTTTCCTCAGGCTGGTCGCGCCTTGACTCACAGCCTGACAACAGGCTGGCCAACTGAGGCGATGTGTCAACGACCGCATCAGCTCCCCAGGTCAGTGGATCGTCATGTGACAGGAAATATCCCCAGCCTGCGGCAACCGTCTGTGCCCCTGCGTCACGACCGGCCACGATGTCGCGTTCATCATCACCGATGAACACCGCGTCCTCAGGCATGGTCTCAGCCTGCTCACAGGCCAGACGAACCGGTGCGGGATCTGGTTTGCGGACCGGCAGCGTATCGCCATAGACACAGGCGTCGAATCGGTCGTACAAATCAAGCTTCCTGAGAATCGGCTCAGACAGTGCCTGGGACTTGTTGGTCACCAGCCCCAGCTTGATCGCCTTGCCCTGAAGATGATCGAGCAGCGAAGCCAACCCTGGATACAGCCGAGTTTTCAGGCAGATATTCTCCGCATACAGTTCAAGAAATTCATCAATGTACCCCATGCGTTGCTGCTCGGGCACCAGCGGCATTCCAGCCTTGATAATGCCGGCAGCACCGCGAGAAATATGCGTGCCGACTGCCGGGTCATTGTTGGCCTTCATGCCGTGACGAAGACGCAGAAGATTCAGCGCATTGACCAGGTCCGGTGCGGTATCAAGCAAGGTAC
>QIKT01000178.1 GCA_003233095.1 Oceanospirillales bacterium
GACTGTATGGCCACCGATGAAGCGGACAGGGCCGGTCGCTGCGACATGCCATCACCGGGAACCTCGATCAGGTTGTTGGCGATGGAAATGTTATCACCGAAGGAAAAATGCAAGCCGATATTCTGGAACGCTTCGCCGGCGCTCGAATTACCGGCAAGGTCTGTTGCCATCAGAATTCTATTATTGAGAATGCGGGTATTGTCGTAGACATTGATCCCACCACCAGCAAAGAAGAAGCCAATGCTCAGGTCAAAATCATTCACGATCAGATTGGATATTTCGATGTTCTGATTGTCCGTACTGAACGCGACCAGAAATCCTTCAGCGTCAAGTCCGGCGAGATCACCTGGCCCCTGTACGGTCGCATCACCGAGACTGGTTGCGGTGATAACAAAGTCACCTGATCCTTCCGGTATCAGAATGGAGAAATCATCCGCACCGGTCTCGAACAGCCCACCTTCACCGGCCACCCCGTTGGAACCGGCCGCCCAGCTATTGAAAGCATTGGTTTCGCGCCAGTCGAACACACCGACCAACATAATGGTATCGCCAGATCCAACGGCCTGCACAGCATCGTTGATCCGTGTGTAGTCATTGTCTGTGGCCGATGCTGTATCGCCAGATTCAGTGATGGATTCTATCATGCCGCCAATCACGACCGCAGTGGAAGAATCATTGTCGGCGATTACATCATTGTCGGCGCTCACCGTTGCCGTATTACTGATCATTCCGGGGCCACTCACAGTGACCGAAATGGTACACACAACGGTCTCTTCAAAGTCCAGGTCACCCAGGTCAAAACTGATGCTCTGACCTGCCTGCGAGGCCATGCTGCCATCGTCACAGCTGCCACTGACAAAGCTGAGATTGTCAGGCAGTACATCGGTCACCATGACATTGCTTGCTGTGGCAATCTCTTCGCTGGTGACGGTGAGTTGATAATCGAAACTGTCACCCGGCAGCGGCAGGCCCATCGCGGTGGCCATTTTGCTGAGACTGACGTCTGCAACGTCGCCGCCGACAGCCGTGGCGCCGACCAGCACCTGAATCTGGCTGCGACTGACCTCAGTCCCATCGCTGTCACGAGCCAGCATGTAAATGGTATACACACCGTCTACAGTGGGATCGAAATCCATCAATGCGCCGCTCAGGAAGAACGAATAGCGCCACGAGTTTTGCGCCACATTATTAGTGTCGATCAGCACCTGATACTCGGCGGGGTTGGTCGCACTGGTGCCTGCGCCATTGCCTGTCGAGTTGTCACCGATGGCATGGTCGAAGAACGGTGCAACCATGCTGGGTGTGATGTTGTCGAATATCAGGAAGTCGGTGGTCTGCCCGGGATCACCGTCCAGACCCAGTTCGTAGGTCAAATCGCTCAATACAAGATCGGAACTGAGTGCAGGATTACTGACAAAGTCGGTATTCACTGACCATTCAAAGCTCCATACAGCGGTCTGCACCGATTGCCCGGGTGCCTGGCCGGCATCAAAACTGTAAGTGCCGTCACCGTTACTGTTGAACGTGTTTTCTGGCAGACCCATGGCGTTGAAACGCAGTTTTGCGCGGAGTGAGGTTTCAATCCCGTTACGACGATCGGTAGTGAAAGCGCCGTTTAGGTTGCCACTGCCGAAAATGGCCTCGGGAGTGATCAGCTGATCAAATTCCAGATCCGGATTCACCATGATGATCTGAATAGTGGTGCGGGCAACTTCCACGCCGTCATCAAATGCAGCCAGATAGATGTCGTAAGTGCCTTCCAGCTTGGCATTGAAATTAACCAGCGGTCCTGCTGGAAAAAACGCATAACGCCAAGAATTCTGCGCGACGCTATTGCTGTCAATCAGTACCTGATAGTTGGCCGCATCGGTGGCTTCAACGCCTTCGTCGTTCTGGGTGGAGTTATCGCCGATGGCGTGGTCTGGAACCGGTCCCATGCCGTCAAAGGTGATTGGGTCAAACGTCAAAAAGTTCGTCCCCTGACCTGGGTCGCCATCCAGACCGAATTCATAGGTCAGGTCGGCCAGGTCAAGGCTGGAAGAGTTGTCAAAATCCGAGTTGACCGACCAGTCAAAGTTCCAGTCGGCGGTGTTCTGGCTTTGCCCGGGCGCGGCACTGGCGCGGAATGTGTAGGTGCCATCACCATTGCTATTGTGCTGACCTGTGGGTTGGCCGTTTTCATCGAAACGCAACGTGCCGCGTATGCCCAGTTCGATGCCGTTCTGGCGATCGGTTGTGAATGAGCCATTGGCATTCCCACTGCCATAAATTGTATCTGGTGTAATGTCCTGATCAAACTCCAACGCAGCTGCTGATCCCAGGCAGCCTGTCAGACAGACAAAGGCAATGGCCCTAACAATGTGATTTTTCATCATACTCCCTCGTTCTTGATAATGAGCTCGCCGCGACAGTGTTGATTCCATTTTTGTGTAAATGATCTGGTACGTGACGACAAGCAGCGAACCGGCTCTTGAACAAATAGTGGCCAAAGCTGATGGTGTTCGCTGCTGATTCCCTGAATATTAGCAGACTGGCACGTGAGTTAAGAGTAATTTTGTAACACTTTTGTAACACTTTCGCCCAGAGTGCTGTGCCGATTTCGCATACCCGGGGCAGTTGAGCATACATGAAGAATCTGCTGTGAGATGGCAGATGCTCAATCGTCGCTAATGCCGGCTCGATTTCCTGTTTGTCATTGGGGTGCTGGGTGACATGCTGTTCAACAATCAGGTGCGTGTCCACACCCACACCGGCTTGCGCGTTATAGGCCTGTTCAAGAGAACGGAACTCAGGACAGGCATTTCTGAAAAACCAAGAATCATACTCGCTACCAATGAGCCTTGATCTCTAGTCACAGTGCTACTTCTGCATAACTCATGTCAAACTCTACATGCAGAATAATGGCTTCCCGAAAATTCTGCTGGAGGCTTGACAGGGCAAGCTCATAGGCCTCAAGGGTCTCGAGCCCCACTGCCTGTTCAACCACGCTGTCATTGACTGCATTGCCTTTGTCCAATGACCCGGTCGTTTGTGGTTTTCGGCCATGCTTGCGGATTTCCTCACGAATAGTATTCATCATGATGGTTCTCAGATACGGAAAAAACGCCCCGCGCCCTTTTGATTCGAATGCGTCTATTCTATT
>QIKT01000106.1 GCA_003233095.1 Oceanospirillales bacterium
AACAGGCGGCCATCATGTGTTGGCGCGAGCAATACGGCACTGGCTGCGGACAGATAGGCGCGCTTGTAGAGGTACTGAGCGATGCGGACCGAGTGACGCAGCACAACGGTGTCAATGTCACCGGAAGAATCAACATAAATTCCGCGCATGAGCTGCACGATCCTGCCGGTCTCGGCCTGATAATGCGCGCGAGCCTTGTCAATGTTTTCGCCAACGAGATAGAGCATAATTCCAACTATTGCGTATTTAATCTACGGAAAAGTTCCAATATTTGAAGGCATTTGTCAACTTTTATTCTAACTATCGCGTATTTAACATGCGCAATAGTTATAAATTGAAGTCTGTAAATACCTAAGCAGCCATCCGCTCCCAGAGGAGGATATGCTGATCGCCCTGCTTCACAAGGCGGGCACGGATTTCCGCTTCCATGTGAGGAACATCGAGGATGAGACTGGTCTATTCCCGCTCCCCGTCTTTGGCGGTCTGTTTCCAGCCGCGCCCGATCTGAAACTGTCGAGCCATAGCACCACTATGACTCGGTTCATGCGCCTTGATCGGACGCATTTCCCATCTCAATCCAATCCGCTTAAGACTTGTTCAGGGGTTCCCAAGGCCGTGCAATTTGCGGCGGCGGTGAGGAAATTACTGAAAGAAAGTAAAGACCCGAAATTCACACGAGTCTATCTGGCGCACATGATTACCCGCGTCGATGCGGGTAAAATAAAAATCGAAATGCGTGACCCAAAGGCCGCTTTAGCCGAACAGGCTATTGCGTTTGACAGCAGCAAACTATTGGTGCCCACCTTTGACCTCAAATGATGCGGCAATCGCACCCTCGCATTCACACCTGAAGGCGATCTGATCGGCGATGTGGCGACCGTCGCTCGGCCGACTGGGCTCATCATTGAAGCCGATGGCAATCTACTGGTGACCACAGATCAGCTTGCCCGCGTCAATCGCTTTGATGGCGAAGGCAACTTCATCGAACGGGTGATCAATGGGGCCAACAGTGGCGTGGTGGGAGCCATCTTTCTGACCGTTTTGAATGACGCAGCAACGGTCATCGGCATACCGGTGGACAGCGCTGGGCAGCAGGCCTGGTTGATTGGTGTCGGAGAGATGGGTAGCGACAGCCTGCTCGCCGAGATGCTGATCACCGACGGCACGGCCTTTGGCAATGAGCTTGATCCGGGCATGGTGCGGCGATTGCCCTGGGGAATCACCCGCCTGACAGTGATCAGCTGTGATCGGGCCCAGTTTGGCTATGAATCGATTGATGAGCGCTACGGCAGTGGCCGTTATGAGATGATCCGTGTTGCACCCAACCAGGCGCAACGGGACTGCGAGGTGTCAGGACTCTCGCCCCACATACTCAATGGAACCTGGTTCTGTGCCGAACGATCAGGAGAAGGCATCATGGTGGAAGTCTTCGACAATGGTCAGGGTGTGCTGAGCTGGTACACCTATCGACTGGTTGAATCAGGATGACTTGACTGCTCGGGGTGCGGTAGTCTTGACCCGAACAGACGCTAGCAGCCTGTGCCGACAGACCCAATCCGGTCACTGACTTTCATTCTGAGCCGACAGGCTTCACAGGTGTTCATGACACGCACTGAGCCAACCCATCAGTCCTTGCCCATTGAACAGGTCATCAAGCCTGTCACCGAGGCGTTGGCCCGCGGTCAGAATGTGGTCTTGCGGGCCGCCACCGGTGCCGGAAAATCCACGGCGCTGCCGCTCTCTCTGATCGATGCACCATGGCTCAAGGGGCAACGCATTGTGATGCTAGAGCCCAGGCGTGTCGCCGCTCGTGCGATCGCCAGTTACCTGGCCGCACAATTGGGGGAGGCGGTCGGTGAACGGATTGGCTATCAGATCCGAAATGAACGCCGTATCAGCGATCGGACCCGACTGGAAATTGTCACCGAAGGCATCCTGACCCGACGTCTGCAGTCCGACCCTGAATTGAACGGCATCGGCCTGATTCTGTTTGACGAGTTTCACGAGCGGTCCTTGCAGGCCGATCTGGCACTGATGCTGACGCTGGATGTTCAGCGCACGCTACGAGAAGATCTGCGTCTTCTGGTTATGTCGGCCACCATTGACAGTGACCGACTGGCCAGTTGGACAGGGCAGGCCAGACAAATCGATTGTCCTGGCCGAAGCTGGCCTGTCGACATCCACTATCTGGGCAACAGTGATTCACCGCTACCCTTACAGATCATGACCGCCGTGACAGAGGCTCTGGCGGCCGAATCGGACGGCGACATTCTGGTCTTTTTGCCTGGCAAGGGCGAGATCAATCGTTGCCTGACGGCCGCACAGACCGCACTGAAATCATCCCCGTCCATTCGCGCAATGGCCTTGCATGGCAGTCTGCCTCTGGATGCCCAGCAGCGCGCCCTTCGAGCTGACCCTGATGGCCTTCGACGAATCATTTTCAGCACCAACATTGCCGAAACCAGCCTGACCATTGATGGCGTCGTCTGCGTCATCGACAGCGGTCTGGAGCGCCAGCAAATCATCGACCCGGTCAGTCGAATGAGCCGCCTTGAAACCACTCATATTTCAAGAGCATCGGCCGATCAGCGTGCCGGAAGAGCAGGTAGAACCAGAGCCGGACGCTGCTTGCGTTTGTGGAGTCAGACCCAGCATCAGCGCCTGCTGGCCTATCAGCCCGAAGAGATTCTCAGAGCGGACTTGAGTGGCCTGGTGCTGGAACTATCGGCCTGGGGATGGCCGGATCCAGGCAGTCTGGACTGGTTGACGCCACCACCAGAGGCACATTTGAGTTCTGCTCGTGATTTCCTTCAGCAACTGGGGCTGATGAACGATCATGGGCAATTGAGTCAGCGCGGACGACAGGCCAACAGCCTGGGACTGGCGCCACGAGAGGCGGCCATCGTACTGTCAGCAAAGGATTCTGATCAACGCGCTCTGGCCTGTGACCTGGTTGCACTGCTGTCCGATCGAGACGTCCTGATGCCTGGCCAGGGAGCTAATATTCAGACAAGGATTGATGCCATCACTGCGTGCAGAAAATCAAGAGACGGCGCAGTGCAGCGTCGGCCCAT
>QIKT01000009.1 GCA_003233095.1 Oceanospirillales bacterium
CAGGAGCCTGTCGGACTTGACCGATCGTCGCGAGGGAAAGCCGATTTGAGTCAGATTTTTGGATCTTTTGAGGCGAATAGCACCGCTATGTAACGAAAAAGATCCGGAAATCTGGCCAAACCCGGATTTTCCGCAGTAGATCATGTTAAGTCCGACAGGCTCCTAGAGTCGAGGCGAATCATAGCACAGCCAGCCAGAGCAACCGCTTGCCCTCAATCATCACAGCGCATACAAATCGAACGCAAAACTGGCTACCATAGCGTCTTGTCGAACACACAGACTCTGGTATGACCTCACCCAAATCCCTGTGCATCCTTCGCCTGTCAGCCATTGGCGATGTGACCCATGTGCTGCCGGTCATTCATACCCTGCAGCAGCAGGCACCTGATTGCCGAATCACCTGGATCATAGGCAAGCTGGAGCACAAGCTGGTCAAGGGCTTGCCCGGCGTCCGCTTCATCGTCTTTGACAAGTCCAAAGGGCTGGCCGCCTATCGTCAGCTCAGGCATGACCTAGACGGTGAACGATTCGATGTGCTGCTGCACATGCAGGTCGCGCTGCGCGCCAATCTCGCCACTACACTGATTCGGGCCGAGGTCAAGGTCGGCTATGATCGCGCTCGCGCCAGAGACCTGCATGGCCTGTTTATCGATCGCCGCATCGAAGCGGTCTCCGGTCAGCATGTGCTCGACTGCCTGCACAGCTTTCTGGGGCCGATCGGCTTGCCGGCAGCGGTGGATCAACCGGTCTGGAATCTGTCGGTAAACGAGTCAGACTGGGCGTTTGCCGATGAGCATGTCGACAGCACACGTCAAACCTTGTGTATCTCACCTGTCTCCAGCCATCAGCGGCGCAACTGGGCCTCGGATCGATACGCCGCCATCGCCGATCATGCCATCGGGCAACACGATATGCAGCTGATCCTCAGCGGTGGACCCAGTGTGCTGGAACGTGAGATCGGCGACCAGATCATCAGGGCCATGCACCATTCCGATTCGCCCAGACTGCTGGACCTGATCGGCAAGGACACCCTGAAGCAATCAGCCGCCCTGTTCGGCCGGGTCGACTTGTTGATGGCGCCGGACACGGGCCCGATGCATCTAGCCAACGCCATGGGCACCGATGTGCTGGGTCTGCATGCGGCCAGCAATCCTCGCCGCAGCGGCACGTATCGCGCCCTCCACTGGAGCGCAGATCGCTATGATGAGGCCGCGCGCAAGTTCAAAGGCAAGCCGGCCGATGACCTGGCCTGGGGCACGAAGTTGGAATATGACCAGGTCATGGATCTGATCACTGTGCAGGAAGTCCGGGATATTCTTGACAGATGGGTTTCTAATACTTCAGGTAAAACAAAGATCTGAGAGCGAATCATCAGGCATTTATCATGATAAAGGTATTGAATCAGATCATTCGTAGAATTGGTAGGATTTCTCCTCCACGATGTCTGAGCCCAGGGCGGTGTTCAGCTCCTTTTTCAAGCGCGCCCGATCATCGTTGGTGTAGTAGACCGCTCGAGCCAGCTTGATGAATTCCTCATCGAACTCGCGGCGCGACTCCTTGACTCGAATATCGTCCTCGATGTCCCACAGCGACTGATTGACCACCTTCAGCTCGGCACGCTTGGTGGTCACTTCGGAACTCTCCTCGGCATGTTGCTGCCACAGGGCATCCAGCACCTCATACTCATGACGGACGTTGGCCAGTTTGTCGGCATCGGTCATGTGATCCTGTTTGATCTCGAGGATGGTCATCTTGTCCAGCAGTTCGCCGAACGAGACAGGTACAGAAATCTGGCTCATGGTTGAAGTCCTTGTTGTTTGATCAGGGCCCGCTCGCAGTGCTCGCTGGCCAGGATATTGTCGGCCACATGCCTGCACAGCGGATCCAGATAATCATAGCGCGCTGCCATCGCAACGACGAACGCCGGTTCACGCCATGCAGCGCGGCTGGTCCAGGCCAGCAATGAGGTGCGTTCGGTCTCACTCAGCCACCAGCCGTTGAGTCTGAGCCGGGGGAACATCTCGATAACCAGGCGGGTATCATTAGGTCCGAGTTGAAACAGCTTCAGCAATGACTGATGAAACGCTGCATCATTCTCGTTCAGCATCAACTTGGCCGTCACCATACCGGCCCGGTGTGCAGGCCAGAGCGGCTGACGGACAGCGGCCGTACTGTACCAGTCGAGTGCCTGGCGATACAAATCAAGCTGTTGATCGGGCGCTGCCCGGTCGGCTTGATGGGTCGCCAATTGGCCACGGAGTTGCGCGTGTTGTGCGCTGAATTGAAAAGGGCCGGACGCCTTCAGTCGGCTTTCGACCAGGGTCTTGAGTCGTGCATTGTTGGGGTCGGACTGGAGTCGATCACTGGCCAGGCGGGCCAGTTCCTGTTGGGCCGCACCGAAGGCCAGCCAGATCGACAGGCCGGCAAGGATCAAACAGAACGCGGCAGATCCAAGAACCATGAGCCCAGCTCGCGGACTTGATGCGGAACGTGACCGTCTCTCAGGATGCGGTCGATGGCGGGATAAATCAGTCATTCTCGCGGCGATAATATTCGTAAGTACTGTAGTAATCGCCACCATAATTGCTGTACTTGCCATAGTAGCGGCGGGTCTTGTTCTGGACCTGATTGACCACGCCGCCGACGACCTTGGCACCAACACGGTGTAGCTGTTTGAGGCCGTTTCGGACCGCCTGGATGGGGGTCGAATCACTCTTGATCACGAACACGACGGCCGAGGCCTTGCGTGACAGGACCATGGCATCGGAGACAGCCAAGACCGGCGCGCAGTCAATGACGATGTGATCGAACTTCTCGGCCAGCTTATCGAGTGCCTCATCAAAGCGGGCGGACGAGAGCATTTCTAGCGGATTGGGCGGGATCACGCCAGCCGGCATAATGTGCAAATCGGCCTCAGGGTCGAGTCGGTGGATGCACTCGGACAGCTTCCGCTCACCGGTGATGAACTGCGACAGACCATTCAACTTCTTGCCATCAGTCTCCAGCGCCTTGGCGACCATCGGCCGGCGCATGTCC
>QIKT01000029.1 GCA_003233095.1 Oceanospirillales bacterium
CCATTTGCTCAATCGCTGCGATTGTCAGCAGACTGTGATTCAGACACCCCAGTCGCATGCCAACCACCAGCACCACCGGCAGTTGCAGCTCCCGGATCAGTTCAGGAAACAACCACTGGTCCGCCATCGGGACCATCCAGCCACCAGCGCCTTCGAGCACCACCAGGTCATGATCAGCGGCCAGTACCTGATAAGCCGCCGCCAACGTGGAACAATCGATCGACACGCCCTCATGAGCGGCTGCAATATGCGGCGCGATCGCCTCTATTAGACAGATCGGGTTGACCTGAGAATAGGGCACGTCATGGTCCATTGCCTGCAGAATCTGAACAGCATCCTCGTTTTTCCATGAGCCATCGATTGCTTCTGCACCCGCAGCCACTGGCTTGAAGCCGGCCACACGAGCGTTGCTGGACAACGCATGGATCAGTGCGCAGGTGACACGTGTTTTGCCAACCTCGGTGTCAGTACCCGTGATGCACAGCCCACTCATCGACGACGAATCTTGTCGACCGGTACCGCGGTGACATGCATGTCACCGCGCCGCATCGGTTGCCCCGGATCAGGCCCCACCGCATGGCCATAAACCAGTTCATAGGTTGCCGGAAGCAGCCCATCGCTGCGATACGCTTCGTAGGCGTCGATCACCCGTTTCAGACTGGCCTTGCCGGTCAATCCGCGCTGACGTTTCTGGTGGACATTGTGAGCTCCAATGGCTTTCAGGTCGCGCATCAGAGACAGTGCCTGATCATAGGTCACGGTCAGGTGCTCCATATCCATGACCGGGTCTCGAAATCCCGCGCTGAGCAACAGGTCGCCGACCTCATGCATGTCGGCAAACTGGTTCACATGAGGTTTCTTGTCGACCTTGGCCCATGACCGCCTCAGCTCGTACAAGGTATCGGGCCCAAAGGTCGAAAACAGCAAAATTCCGCCCGGCTTGAGGACGCGCCGACACTCGTCAAAGACACGAGCAGGCTCTGTACACCACTGCAGAGCCAGGCTGGAAATGATCAGATCGACACTGTGGTCGGCCAATGGCAGCGCTTCCATTCGAGCGCAGACGCGTTGTATCGGCAGGGCACTGGCCTGATTCAGCATCGCGTCCGCCTGATCGAGTGCGATCACCAGTGCCTCGGGATATCGGGACGCCAAACGCCTGGAACCGTCGCACAAGCCGGCACCGGCATCCAGCACCACGGACGGTTCGATGGTCATGTAGTCCAGTCGCTCGTGCAGCCGACCTTCCACCTCGCGCTGCAGCACGGCAGCAGAGGCATAACTGCCGGCAGCACGGTTGAATGCGCGTTGTATCTGTTGTCGATCAAGCATGGTGATCGAATTGCTCCAAAAAGGCCTGAAGCGCTATTCTAAACTGCTTTGGATGACCAATAAATGGCGCATGCCCCGCGGATTGGATCAGGCACAACCGGGCTCCATCAATCTGCTCAGCTATCGCCTCCATCGCCTCGGGCCTGACCAGCCGATCGCGAGTCCCCCCGATCAACTGACAGGGCAGTTTCAGTGATGGTAAAGGCGATCTCAGGTCGGTCTGCAGCAGAATACGCAGGCCTGATTGCAGCGCTGATTTGTCAGGAAGTGGCTGCTGCATGAGCACGCTTCGCATGTGAACAAGATCCTGTTTCATGGTGTCACTGCCGTGCACCTCCAGCGCAATGAATCGATTCAACGTGGCTTCGGTATCGTGATTGAGTGACTGCGCAAAGTCGTCAAAGACCTCCGGCTGCATCCCCAGGGTAAAATCGCTGCGATTGACGAAACAGCCGTGACTGGCCACCAGCGTCAGAGAATGACATTGCTGAGGTTTGCTCAGCGCGATCTGTTGTGCCACCAGCCCGCCGAGCGACCAGCCGATCAGATGACAGGGCGGCAATTTCTCGGCAATCACCTCAGCGACCTCGGCAAGCTCCGATGACATCTCGACCGAGTGATTGCGTCCATGCCCCGGCAGATCAACCAGGTGCACTCGGTGACGCTGCTGCAACCAGGCCAACTGACTCGACCACAAGCCCGAATGCATGCCCCAACCATGCAGCAAGGCCAGATCAGGACCCGACCCGGCACTCTCGATATTGAGCTCAGTTCGGCTCATCATCAGTCTTCCGACAGACCACGGCGAGCGCGTCAATGAGTTGATCAATGTGAGCATCGGTGTGAGATGCCGTCAGACTGATACGCAATCGTGCGCTGCCAGGCGGTACCGTGGGTGGCCGTATCCCGGGAACCAGCAAGCCACGTTCGAGCAGCGCCTGCGACCAGTGCATCACGGTCTCGTTGTCACCAGCAGGAAGCAGCTGGATCGCCGTTCGACTGTCGACGGGCAACAGCCCAACCGCTTTGACACCTGCTCTGAACCGTTTGATATTGTGGTCAAGCACCTCACGTCGCCAGCCCTCAGTGATCACCAACTCGACCGCAACCAGCGTCGCCGCCATCAATGCAGCCGGTGCGGCGGTGGTGAACAGCGCCGTTCGTGAGGATTGCAGCAACATGTCGATCAAGTCCTTGTCACCGGCGACGAATGCGCCGAAGGTTCCCAGTGATTTTCCGAAGGTCGCCGTCACCGCGGGTCGCAGATTCGCAGGCATGGCCAACTCTTCGAGATGTCCAGCTCCGGTCGGCCCCAGTACGCCCAGCGCATGGGCTTCATCGACAGCCACCAGCGCATTGTGCTGATCAGCGATCGCCTTGATGCTGGCGAGCGGAGCGACATCGCCGTCCATCGAAAACACTGATTCGGTGCTGATCATGGTCATGCCCCTGTCGTGATCTGGCTGTCGTTCCAGCAAAGACGCCAGATGACTGCAATCCAGATGACGATAACGGTGGAGTGTGGCCCGACTCAGACGAGCTGCATCAATCAGTGACGCATGATTGTAGCGGTCCATCATCACGCGATCATGGCGCCCGAGCAAACCACTCAGCAGGCCCAGATTGGCCATGTAACCACTTGAGAAGAGCAAGACACGCTGTTGTCCCAACCAGTCGGCAAGACGTTCTTCGAGC
>QIKT01000013.1 GCA_003233095.1 Oceanospirillales bacterium
AGGTCAGACCGGAACGCTCGATTTCTTCACGCTGAATAACAAATACTGGTGAGGCTTGCTCGATGTCAGCGCGCTTGATGCGAGAACCAGTGACGTTCACGCGATCCAGCTCAGCTGCACCTTCGTCCTGGTCCTGCGCATAGGAGGTCGCGAGACCCATGGACGCAACCAACCCACCACTTAAGATGGTGTGAATTGCGTTAGAGAGTAATTTTTTTTTCATGATCTCTCCTGTATTACCAAGATTGGCAAATCAAATATTTTGACGCCTGCATCAAGCGTCAACGGATACCTCGCACTCGAGGTGGCCTCAGGATAGACTTAACGAAACTTTAATGATGTGCGAATATCTTCGTATTATGTGCCAATATCGCCGTTCGATGTGCTATTGACGCCAATACCAAGAATAACAATCAGATCTACTGCCACTCAGAGAAGTTTGGGACTGAGCTATCTGACCGAGATCGTTTGACGAATTATTAACGTCGTACCAAGTGATCACACTCTCTTCAGTACAGTTCATACGCAGGGTTTAATTGACTGGAACTGCGCGTCTTACCAACCTGGCAGCTCAGCAAACACCAGCATCAACAGCAAAAAAAACAAACTAATACGATCGATCCAATACTTGCAAAGGAACAATGGAAGGCCTAAAGCCTGGCTGAAGAAGCGATTGTCTGCCTCAAGCAGACGACGATCGATAAACCAGCTGGAGGCCGCAAAATCCTGCTCGAAAGGGTTGAATGGAGTGTCTGCCGAAACACCAATGGTACTGGCAAAAAGTGAAGCAAAGGCGCCCAGAGTCAACGGAGTAGGCGCCAGCAATTGGTTTGAATCACGATTGTTGAAGGTCGCCTCGACGGTCATCCGGATATCGTCAGTGACATCATAAGTGCCCGGGGTGAAGATATTGGTTCGCTCCAGAGGTATTAAGGAGCCTCTGAACAAGTTATGACCGGTTGTCTTGAGCGTCAAACACGCCCCCTCTGTGTTGCATGAACCGAGCCATAGCACCACTATGATTCAGCTCATGCGCCTTGATTGGACGCATTTCCCTTCTCAATCCAACTCGCTTAAGACTTGTTCAGAGGCTCCCCAGGTTTGGCAAATCAAAGATCTGACGTCAGTCGTCCCCTATACAAGGGGTACATTCAGCATAAGTGAGACGGAGAGTGATGATATGCGAAAACCTTCGTACGACATGCTATTACTGATCCTGGCGCACTTTAAGCACAGCCGACAAAGTATTAAGCACTCATCCAGGGGTTGGACGAACAGACCTTTCCACTTAACGAATTATTAACGACTTGACAATCGTCTCAATTCGCTACAGTATCATTCATACGTAGACCTTCGTTGACATGACCATGCTTCTGACAGACATCACACGACAAAGGCTCGGTAGCCAAAGCAAGAAAACCAGGCTGAAGCTTTCGATGGAATACATCGAAGCCAATTATGAACGACCGCTGAGCCTGCAGGAAATCGCAGATGCCGTATTCATGTCCAAGGCGCATTTCCTCAGACAGTTCAAGAAACAGTTCACTGTCACGCCGCATCAGTACCTGACGCACTGTCGTCTGAGGGCAGCACGCTACTTATTGGCTCACTCCGACGTCAGTGTCACCGAAATCGTGTTCGCATCCGGTTTCAGGAATCGCAGTGCATTTTCGAGGATGTTTCGCCAGCATTGTGACTGCTCTCCTATTGAATACCGCATCCAATGCCAGCAGAATGGGCATCAAATAGCGGACTGATCACTCACATCCTGGTAGCCGATTGCACAAGTCGCCGCGCTGAGCCGGATCGGATGATCTTGCAGCCACTTATCCAGGAGATGACCATCCATGCTCGATTCCATCACAACCCGTATCGCTTCAATCGAGGATCTGGATTCACTGACATCGCTGTTCGATGCCTACAGAGTGTTTTATCGACAGGAATCGAATTCCAGTGCTGCGCGGCACTTTTTAAACCAGCGGATTCAGAGGCAAGAATCCGTCATTCTAATTGCAGAACGTGGCGGTGTGGCGGTTGGATTCACCCAACTCTATCCTGCGTTTTCGAGTGTTCGCATGACGCCAATCTGGATTCTCAATGACTTGTATGTCAGCTCTGCGGCGCGCGGTTGCGGCTGCGGAAGACAGTTGTTGAGTGCGGCTGAGCATGTGGCTAACGATCGTGGCGTTGCCGGACTAATGCTGGAGACCGAAACCACCAATGCCGCCGCACAGCGCCTGTATCTTAGTCAGGGCTGGTCACTGGACAGCAACCAGCACTTCAGTCTGGATATTCCTCGCCAGGACGACTGACCTAAAGGCCTTTCAGCGCTGTTTCCAGATCGTCCTTGAGATCCTCAACCGGTTCGATGCCAACCGACAATCGGACCAGATTGTCAGTGATGCCGATCTTCTCACGTGTCTCCGGCGGTACGGACGCGTGAGTCATGATGGCCGGATGATTGATCAGGCTTTCCACACCGCCCAGTGATTCGGCCAGAGCGAACAAACGTGTTCGCTCAAGCATCCGTCTCGATGCCGCATCACCCGAAGCCACCCGAACGCTGATGATTCCGCCAGACAGGTCCATTTGCCGAGCGGCGAGTGCATGTTGTGGATGCGAGGACAATCCCGGATAAATGACATCACTGATGGCCGGATGATCTTGCAGCCATTGAGCAAGCTCCTGCGCGCCTTCACAGTGCTGTTTCATTCGGATATGCAGCGTTTTCAAGCCACGAAGTGCAAGGAAGGAGTCGAATGGACCGGCGATGGCGCCGACAGAATTCTGAAGAAATCCCATCTGTTCGGCCAGATCGTCGTTGGCCACAACCACCATGCCACCAACCATATCCGAATGGCCATTGAGATATTTGGTCGCAGAGTGAAGCACGATATCGGCACCAAACTCGATCGGTCGCTGCAGGATCGGACTGGCGAAGGTGTTATCAACCACAAGAATGAGATCATGCT
>QIKT01000210.1 GCA_003233095.1 Oceanospirillales bacterium
CCCCTTGCGCTGTGTCTGGTGTGACAGCGCCTATGCCTTCGGCGGCGGTGAATGGATGACGATTGATACCATCGTCAACCAGGTCATCGCCTATCAGTGTCAGCATGTGACGGTGACCGGCGGTGAGCCACTGTCTCAGAAGCGCTGTCTGCTGTTGCTCGAACGATTGAGTGATGCTGGACTGTCGATTTCGCTGGAGACCAGCGGCGCGATTGACCTGTCCGAGGTTGACACCCGGGTGAGTAGGGTCATGGACCTGAAGCCCCCTGATTCGGGTGAAGTCGAACGCAACCGGTGGTCCAACATGGCGCTGTTGACCGATCATGATCAGCTCAAGTTCGTGATTGCCTCGCGCGGTGATTATGAATGGGCTTGTGCGGTGCTGAACCGCTACACGTTGCCAGGCGCCATGCCAGTGCTGTTCTCGCCGGTTCACGGCCAGCTGCCACCCAAATCGCTGGCCGAATGGATCCTGGAGGACCGATTGACCGTCCGCATGCAAATGCAGATGCACAAACTGATCTGGGGTGATCGCCCCGGCCACTGACAGGACAAGCCATGATCTCATCGACGCCCATTCAAACGAGTCAACCGGTCGCCGTCATCCTGCTCTCAGGCGGGCTGGACTCAACCACCGTGCTGGCAATGGCCCGCGAGCAGGGCTTTGCTGCCTGCACCCTGGCGGTGGATTATGGTCAGCGCCATCGGGCCGAACTGGATGCCGCCGCAGCGGTCTCAAAAGCGCTGGGCGCCATTGAGCATCGGGTGGTCAGAATGGATTTGCGCAGTATCGGTGGCTCAGCACTGACTGATGATATCGAGGTGCCTGATGCGGCTGCCATTGATCCGGACCAGCCGAGCATTCCGATCACCTACGTGCCGGCTCGCAACACCATCCTGCTGGGTCTGGCGCTGGGCTATGCCGAGGTGATGAATGCCAGCGATCTGTTCATTGGTGTCAACAACGTCGATTATTCCGGCTATCCCGATTGTCGCCCGGAGTTCATCAATGCGTTTGCCTCGCTGGCCAATCTGGCTACCCGTGCCGGTGTCGAAGGTCTGCGCTATCGGATCCACACGCCGCTGATCAGCCTGGGCAAGGACGAGATTGTTCGACAAGGTCTCGCGCTGGGCGTGGACTATGCCATGACGGTGTCCTGCTATCAGGCCGATGAAGCAGGCCGTGCCTGCGGTCGCTGTGATTCCTGTGTACTCAGGCGAGAAGGCTTCGAGCGGGCCGGGATTGCTGATCCCACCCGATATGCGGTATAAGCAGGGTATGCCCAAGCCCATCAACAAGACCTGCAACAGCTTTCGCGAATTTTATCCTTACTATCTGTCCGAGCATCAGAATCGGACCTGCCGACGACTGCACTTTGCCGGCTCGTTACTGGTACTGCTCATCATCGCCGTCAGCATTGTGTTGGCACAGCTGTTATGGCTGCTGTTGTTACCGGTGACCGGATACGGATTTGCCTGGGCGGGTCACTTCTTTTTCGAGCACAATCGGCCGGCCACTTTTTCCCATCCGTTCTACAGTCTGCTGGGCGACTGGGTCATGTTTCGTGACATGCTGATCGGCCGAATACCACTCTGAACCCTGTTTTCCTGGAGAATTGCATGAGACCTTTGCCCCTGACGACTGTGCTGACCGTGATCATCGCAGCACTTGGCCTCAGTCATTCGGCCCATGCCGTAGACGAGGTCTCGAGCAAAGCCAACAAACTGGCCCAGCGTCTGCTGATTGTCGATACCCATATCGATGTCCCGTATCGACTTCAGGAACGTTGGGAAGATGTGACCCAGGCGACGCCAAACGGCGATTTTGATCTGCCCAGAGCCAGGCAAGGCGGGCTGAATGCGCCGTTCATGTCGATCTATGTGCCGGCTGATATGGAGCAGCAGGGTGGCGGCTATGAATTGGCCAATCGACTGATTGATCACGTTGAAGCCATGGCCGCACGGGCAGCGGGTCAAATGGCGCTGGCGCGCAGCCCCTCCGAACTCAAAGCGCAGCAGAAACAGGGTCAGATGTCCCTGGTCATGGGGATGGAGAACGGCACACCGATTGAAGGTGATCTGGCCAAATTGAGTCACTTCTACAATCGCGGCATTCGCTACATCACGTTGGCGCATTCGAAATCAAACCATATTTCCGATTCGTCCTATGATCCAGTCCGCCAGTGGGACGGGCTGAGCGATTTCGGTCGTCAGGTGGTTCAGCAGATGAATCGCCTGGGCATGATGATCGATATCTCACATCTCTCGGATGACGCGGCCAAACAGGCTATCGATTTGTCCAGTGTTCCGGTCATCGCTTCGCATTCATCCGTCAGAGCGTTCACGCCCGATTGGGAACGCAATATGAGCGATGAGCTGATTCGTTTGATGGCGAGCAAAGGCGGGGTTATTCAGATCAACTTCGGATCCAGTTTTCTGATTGCCAAGGCACAGCAGTGGTACACAGACTTTGCAGCGGCCCGAACGACCTTCATGAGCGAGCAGGCTGTGGCACAGGATGATCCTGCGACCGAGGCATTCTCGCTGCAGTATCGAATCGATTCACCGTTCCCATTTGCCACCGTCAAGGATGTAGCCGATCATATCGATCATGTTCGTGATCTGGTCGGTGTGGACTATATCGGTATCGGCTCGGATTATGATGGTGTCGGCGATTCGCTGCCGGTGGGCCTCAAAAGCGTGGCCGATTATCCTCGTCTGATCGATGAATTGCTCAAGCGCAAGTATTCCGAATCAGACATCGAGAAGATTCTGGGCACTAACCTGATTCGGGTTTGGGAGGCGGTCGAAACCGCTGCCCTGCGCTAAGGAGCCTCTGAATAAGTCTTAAGCGGATTGGATTGAGATGGCAAATGGGTCCGATCAAGGCGCATGAACCGAGTCATAGTGGTGCTATGGCTCGGTTCATGCAACGCAGAGGGGGCGTGTTTGACGCTCAAGACAACCG
>QIKT01000081.1 GCA_003233095.1 Oceanospirillales bacterium
AATCGATGAATCTGCACGAATTGCCCAGGGTCCAACTGAGTCAGCAATGCCTTGAGCGTGCTGCGTAGCGGATAGATGCGGCCCCCCTGATGCAAATTCATGTAGTTGCCTGAGGTTTCGACCCATTCGATATCCTCAACCCGAACGACGAATTCACGCCCCAGCTTGCGGATCAGCAAACGATCCGGTCGCTCCATACGACTCGCATCCTCGCCAGTCGCCACCACCTGCGCTTCGCCGCGAACCCGACTGACCACGAATCGATACAGCAGCACAATTGTGAGCAGTGACGCATAGGACATCACATCCTTGCGATACTCATACAGCAGTTCTTCGGACCAATTGCCAAAGTCATATTGCACCCCCATCGAGGTGTAGACTGTCTCGCGGATCAACACCATGCCTACAACATGCAGCACCGAGACGACAAGACTGAACAGTCCGTGCCAGCACAAGTGACGAAACAACCGATCAGTGTGCAGCGGCACCCGCCGCTCCAAAGCGAGCACCAGCGGGATCAGGGCCAGCCACACCAAGCCACTGCTGAACTCCCAGCAGAACGGTTCCCAGCCTTGAATCTCGAGGCCGAGGCGTCGGTAATCATCGAGGACCGACAGCGCGTTGAGCCAGGCGCTGATAATGGCCATGAGCACCCAGAAGCCGATTTCGAACCAGCGTTGATGGGCGAAGAAAAACGCTGGCAGCGAGTCACCGCCGCTGGTCACAGCGGGCCGCCGCTGGTCCCTGTTTGGCAGCGACTGGTCATTCATGACTGTAATCGGGCCCGCTCTGACCGGACACTGTGCTTATCATGATCAGAATCATAGCCAAATGACCGCCACAAACCCAGCACTCCAATCGACTGATACCGGCAATGCCCTGATTCCAGCCAGACGCTACGACCTGGACTGGCTTCGGGTGCTGGCCTTTGGGCTGCTGATTCTGTATCACACCGGCATGCTGTATGTCGAACGCTGGGGGTTTCACTACAAGAGCGCCTATCTGAGTGGGTCACTGGAAAGCGTCATGCTCATCGTCAACCCCTGGCGGATGCTGATCCTCTGGTTGATCTCCGGAGTCGCCATCCGTTTCATCCTGACCAGGCTCCCCATCTGGCGATTTGTCAGCATGCGAACGCTTCGGTTACTGCTGCCTCTGCTGTTTGGCATTCTGGTGATTGTGCCGCCTCAGCTGTTCGTCGAGATGACCCAGGCCGGCGTCATTCAGATGGACTATGCCCGCTTCATGCATTTGTTCTGGATCACCGATCATCCGATCTTTGCCGACTATGATTCGGGCATCTGGCCGCATATCGACGTCAATCACCTGTGGTATCTGCGTGAGTTGTGGACCTTCTCGATTCTGTTGTGTGTGGCGCTACCAATCCTGAACTCCAGCCCCATCCGGCGCAGCGTCAGCTGGTTGTGTGCGCAATCTGGCTGGCTGCTGATCGGGCTGATGCTGCTGCCGGTCGTGCTGATCGATTTTGTGTTTGATGGCGATCGTTCGATCCTTGGGGCGCTGTTTCTGGTGTTCGGCTACCTGTTCGCCTTCGAGCAACCGATCTGGGATCGAATCCGCCAGAGCTGTCGCCTGATGATGATGCTGGCGACTGCCTCGACAACTGCGATTATCATCTTCTACAACGTGTACTGGACCGAAGGCATCGAACAATCGCCTGCGATCGTGCAGATTCTCGGAGGACTGATCTACAGCGCCTGCCGATTATTCTGGATTGCCGGGTTGCTCGGGCTGGCTGCAGTGTTCCTTAACAGACCGTCGCCTCGCCTGACTCAGCTCAATCGTGCCGTCTACCCTTGCTACATTGTCCATCAGACGCTGCTGATCGTGGCCGCCTGGTTGCTGGCCCCGTATCAGTTGGGTCCGGTTGTGGAACCACTCAGTGTGCTGCTGATCACCATAAGCGGTTGTGCTCTGGTTGTCTGGTTGCTGTCTCAGGCACGCCTCATCCGGCCGCTGTTCGGACAACCCAGCAGCATCCAGTGGTCGCCTGTAATCAGGCGCGTGAACATCGTGCTGCTGGGCCTGTTGTTGCTGGGTTTCTCTCTCGAAATCCTGATCTGAATGAGTGCCAGAGTGAGATTTCACGTCATTATCAGGGTCGGCTGAACAAAATTTGATATCAAACTCTCGCTCAAAACTGAGACCCGACCGACTGAAACCGGGCCTCTGTTATGATGTAATCTGAACCCTGTTGAAACTTCGTCCGGAACACCACCATGAAACAGACCCTGATTTTCGCCGCCCTTTTGAGCACCAGTACTGCCGTTCTGGCAGGAGGAGCACCACTCGATCCAGTGCTGACTGTCTATGAAAGCGGCTTCAGTTCACCGGTTGCCGTGCGCAACGCAGCAGATGGCAGCAATCGCTTGTTCGTCGTCCAGCAGGGTGGTTTGATCCAGGTCATTGATGCGAACGGAGATACCCTTCCCACAGCATTTCTGGACATCGACGCGCTGACCAACGGCAGCGGCGAGCAAGGCCTGCTGGGGCTGGCCTTTCATCCAGATTTCTCCAACAACAGTCTGTTTTTCATTAACTACACCAATCTGGCTGGCGACACCACCATCGCCCGGTACATCGATAATGGCGATCCAGACACGCCCATCACTGGCACTGGAACCATCCTGTTGACCATTGACCAGGATTTCCCCAACCACAATGGCGGTGATTTGAATTTCGGTCTCGACGGCTTTCTGTACATCGGCATGGGTGACGGCGGCAGTGGCAACGACCCCTGCAACCGCAGTCAGACCAACGACCCGGCTACTTTGAACAATACCGGATCCTGTGCAGCCGACGGATCGTTTGGCGGCAATGACGATTCACGAGCCCTTCTGGGTGCCCTGTTGCGGATCGATGTAGATAACCCTGGCATGAATACCTCAGAGGCCTGTGGTGAGG
>QIKT01000055.1 GCA_003233095.1 Oceanospirillales bacterium
GTCGGGCCGGTCATGGTAACAAAAACGGCGAGTACCGTGGATATGAGGATGATGGTGTCGTTTTCAATCGTCAGCCGCTGATCTTTGCGCGACTGATCGTCACGCCGGAACAGCAGGAACACAGCTTTCATGCATGCCAGCTTGAGATCACACAGGTATACTCTGCACAATCATTCACCGACATCATAGTGCGAGCTCCCATGAACAAGATTGTCACCATCGTCCTGCCCTTCATCATCGTGACGTATCTGATTTTCGCAGCCGGTCTGTATCTGTTTCAGAAGCGGATCATCTATTTACCCAGCGCTGTAGTGCCTAGCGATCTGGTTGAGACCCAGGTGATCACGCGCGATGGAGTTGATCTGCATCTTGGGGTGATGAATCCGGGCCTGCCCGATGCCTTCATCTACTTCGGAGGCAATGCCGAGGCCACCTATGCCAATGCGGAGGTCTTTGCCGAATGGTTTCCTTATCACACCATCTATTTGGTCAATTATCGTGGTTACGGGGGCAGTGGCGGCGAACCGGCCCAGCAGGACCTGTATGCTGATGCGCTGCACCTCGTCGATCGGGTCAGTCCCGAGCATCTGAAGCTCTCGGTGGTCGGTCGCAGCATCGGCAGCGCCGTGGCGGCCTATGTCGCCTCTGAGCGCGATGTTCATCGGCTGGTGCTGGTCACGCCGTTTGCTGAACTGGTCAGCCTGGCCCAGGAGGCTTTCGTCGTGTTTCCCATGCAGTGGTTGTTGACCGAACAGTTCCAGACTATCAAGTCGATCGAGTCAGTGGATGAACCCACTTTGATGGTGATTGCCGGACAGGATGAGATCGTGCCTGCCGTCAATACCGAGGCCCTGCGCATAGCGTTGGTCAATCGACTGGGCGTGGACGTTACTGTCGATACCGTGCCGACGGCCAATCACAATACCATCGGCAATTCGCAGCAGTATCGTCAGCTGCTGACGGATTTTCTGCGATGAACCTGATCGACAACCAGCGACATCTGTTTGATATCCCTGATGAGGTGGCTTATCTGAACTGCGCTTATATGGGCCCGGCAGCCAAGGCGGTGCATCTGGCCACGCTGGCAGGTGCCCAGAAAAAACGTCACCCATGGACCGTGACCGGTGATGATTTTTACTCACCTGCGGCGCATCTGAAGTCATTGGCTGCGCCGCTGTTCGATTGCAGTGCCGATGATATTGCCCTGACGCCATCGGTCAGCTATGGCGCTGCACTGGCTGCACGAAACCTCAGGCTCAAGGCTGGCCGCAACATTCTGGTGATCGAAGGGCAGTTTCCATCCAATATCTATGCCTGGCAGCAGCTCGCCGGCGAGCAGATGATGCGCATGACAACGGTCAGACGACCGCTAGACGGACGCTGGACCGAGGCCATTCTGGCCCAACTCGATGAACGAATCGCCATGGCGGCGCTGCCGCAGGTGCATTGGGCTGACGGCGGACTGATCGATCTGGAGCCGATCAGTGACCGATGTGCGGAGCTGGGTATCCCACTGGTACTGGATCTGACCCAGTCGCTGGGCGTGATGTCGTTCTCGGTGCAGCGAATCCGTCCTGCCTTTGTCTTCTCGGCCGCCTACAAGTGGCTGCTCGGCCCTTACGGTCTGTCCTACACGTATGTCAGCCCCGAGTATCAGGATGGCCAGCCGATCGAATACAACTGGATCAACCGGCGCGACAGCGAGAACTTTGCCGGTCTGGTCGATTACACCGATCAATTTCAACCCGGCGCGCGCCGATACGATTCAGGTCAGCATTCCAGCACAGTCACGCTCAGCGCAGCCATTGCTGCCTTGAGCATGATTCAGGAATGGGGCGTCGACCAGATCGCTGCAACGCTGGCTGAAAAAACCAGACAGATCAGAGAGATGGCCCACTCTATTGGCTACCAGTCGGTGCCCGAAGCGCTCAGTGGACCGCATATTCTTGGACTGACGGGCGGGCCTGAGGATCGGGCTGCGCTAAGTCGAAAACTGGCAGCGGAAAATGTCTGGCTGTCGGTGCGAGGCAGCACATTGCGCATCTCACCTCATTTGTACAACACCGGCAAGGATGCGGAACGATTGATCAGCGTTCTGTCCTCCGTCACCTGAGAGAACGCTCGGGTGATCGAGTTCTCAGTGTTCGCGAATGGGGGGAGGGTCGTCGGCCATCACTTGCTGTCCATTGATGCGAATCGGGCAGGCGGGGAGGCGCAAACCGTGTGAATCGGAGATCAGATTGCGTGCCTGGGTTTGTTCAGACCCGAGCGCCTGTTTGACTGTGTTGACCGGTGCTGCCGGGATGGACGCAAGCGCACAGATATGCAGCCATTGCGAGACTGACTTCTGTCCAATCAAAGGTCTCATCAACCTCAGCAACGCCTCACGATGAATCACGCGCTGGCGATTGCTGCAAAAGCGTGCATCCTCAGACCAGCTGACTTCGGCGCTAGCACAGAACGCTTCAAATTGACCATCGGTGCCGATCGCCAGCATGATCGGCCGATCAAGACAATCAAAGGCCTGATAGGGGACGATCGATGGGTGCGCATTGCCAAACCGTGTAGCGTCCTCTCCGGTCTGCAGGCTGCTTGTGGCCACGTTGGCCAGGCAGGCCAGTTGCACGTCAAACAGAGCCAGATCCAGATGACAGCCCTGACCGTGTCGTGCACGACCGATCAGCGCTGCCTGAATGGCGTTGGCTGCGTACAGACCCGTTTGCAGATCACTGACCGCCACGCCGGTCTTGCAGGGTTCTCCGGATTCCGGACCGGTGATGCTCATCAGGCCGGTTTCGGCCTGAATCATCGCGTCGAAGCCGGGCCGGTCGCGATTGGGCCCGGTCTGGCCGTATCCAGTGATCGAGCAGACAATCAATGCTGGAAACTGTG
>QIKT01000216.1 GCA_003233095.1 Oceanospirillales bacterium
CAACGCCCCCCCAGGCCTGGCGATTGATCAGACTCGAATCGAATAATGGACCAATGCGCCCGCCGTCTACCTCAACCAGACTGACCTGCGCCCGATTGCCACGGATCGGGCTGTCGCCAGCCAGCCACAAACAATCTCCGTCAGGAGTGAAAGAGTAGCAATAGACAATCAGGCGATCCTTGTGATTCAGAGCCTTCATCTTGTTGATTCAAAGTTGTTGGCTTGCTTTGTTGTCGTTGATGTCGGAGTCCAACATCAGGTCCGACAGGCTGCTGGGGAGCCTCTGAACAAGTCTTAAGCGAGTTGGATTGAGAGGGGGCGTGTTTGACGCTCAAGACAACCGGTCATGACTGGTTCAGAGGTTCCTTAGCTCAGGCAACGCCGAGCGGGCGTAGTTCACCCTCAAGACAACCGATCACGACTTGTTCAGCGGCTCTCTTGCACTTGAACCGCTCGCTACGGTTTCAAGAGGTTCCCAGAAGCTGAGTGGAATGAATGCTCTGTGCGAGGCTCATCACAGCATTCTGTGAATGCTGCCGCGACACCATACAGATCCATCCTGATATTGAACATTGATCAATAGCGGCTTGAGTTGATGATATGAGTTGCCGATACGAGTCAACGCAGATCCAACAGACTGGCAGACCCGGTGCTCTGCGGGTATCCTTGATGTTGATCGGTCTGTTTCGGGCACGTGACAAGTAGGTGGATAGTGCAATGAACCTTTTTGATGAACTGGAGCAGGATGCCAAGCTGCATCAGCCCGGCCAAGTGGCCCCCGAGGATCAGGGCGAGGACCTGGCCCGCTACTACAAGGACTATTGTGCTCCGCTGATGCGCCGATTTCAGGATTACCTGAAAAAGCTCAGCGATCACATCCAGAAAGTGGGTTACACTCGAACAGTCCAACTGGATGTGCCGCAATTCGGGACGGTTGAAGGCACCGTGCAACCCGAGGTGAAATTGTCCAGCACCGTCTCCGAAGACGGCATGGAAATCAAACTCGAAGGCAACATTCATATCGACCGCGACTCGGCCCCTGTTCGATCCGTCAACCCCGCCAGCTGTGCCGCCCTGGAGCGTGAAATCAAACAACATGCCTTGCGCGCCAGCAAACGCAATGCCACCGATGAAGCCAGCGGTGAGACGCTCGTCGCGTATCGAATCTTCGGCGACCTCAAACAGATTGCCGTGATCAAGGCGTCTCGGACCAGCAAGAAAATCAGCATGATGTTCTGCAACATCGACAGCCTGTGTGTGCGTCGGAAAACCATCCTGGCAGAGCAGATTGACAAGGCTTTTTTCGATGAGATTGGTCGCTTTCTGACTGGGAAATCAGTTGCCATGTTTGAAGAGAAGGTCAGCTCTGACGTTCGCGAACAGATACAACGAAAACTCATCCTCGAAAAATCCCGTCAATCCCTTGAGCTTCTGGAAGCAGAAATCACTCGAATTGATCGCGAACTGGAAGACGACCAGGAAAGCCCTTCCATTCTCAAACGCCAATTTGATCGCTGGCTCGATAAATTTCTGCGTAAAGACGGATGAGTGATTCGGGCTATTCGCGGGAACAGCTGCTGGATTTTCTCAAGGAATCGGCCATGGCCGGGCACATGAATCCAGCCACAGCTCGCTCGCGGCGTAGCGCCGTAGATTATCTGCTGGCACATCTGCCCTCCTCGCAAACCACCGATCTTCGGCAACTGAATGTGGATCAGTTATGTTTGACGCTGCACAAGCTTGAAGGCACGACTGTTCGTCCCGAAGCGCTGGAACTCTACGGAGAGCGCCTGAAGGCGGCCCTGGCCGATTTTTTTGACTGGATGGATGCACCAGATCAGGCAACGCGAGCGTCAGGCTCAGCCTCTGTGCACCGTGTCAGTCTTAACAAGACTCAGCAGAACCAGTCTCGTACCGAGGAGCAGATTGCTCTGGAATCCATCCGCCTGGAAACGGCCGATTATCAATCGGATCTGCTCGCCATTCCGCTCAGAAAGGCCTGCCAGGTGTATGTGGCCAACCTGCCCCATGACCTGAGCATCGCAGAAGCGCACCGAATTGCCGCCGTGATCGAAGCAATGGCCATTGAAGCGCCGGACTTATGAATCGATATATCCTGCTGGCGCCGATGCTGGTCTTCGGAATTGGCGGATTCAGTTTGTATCTGTATTTCATACAACCGGGCCCTGGAGGGCCATTTCGCGACAACCTGGTCCCCGAGCTGATCGGGTTCTGTGTCGAGGGTTTCTTCCTGGTGGGCATTCTGTCCTATTTCCAGAGGATCAAGGAAACACAACACAAACAGGATTTATGGCTGAGCCTGCATGGCTCGCTGCGCGACATGCTGTCCAAGCTGGATGTGGCATTGCTGGCCGATGACAGTGAACCTGCATCGTCGACAGCTCTGGAGACCAGCAAACCCCTGGTCCGTCAGTTGCTGACATCGCTGGACGTGCAGACACTGCACATCGATCAGATGGTGTCACTCAAGCGCAGTGCGCTCAAATCACTGGAGTTGTCACACGATCTGATTCCAGTTGCTGCTCAGCTCAGTGCCGCCCACATGCGCTGGTGGATCGCGATTGTGGAGGACATGAATCATTTGTCGCAGGCAAAAGAAAGACCGGATATCGAAAACAATATCCAGTCTCTGCTTCACAATCTGATGGAATTTGACCGACTCAAGCTCTAGGGAACCTCTGAACAAGTCATGACCGCTTGTCTTGAGCGTCAAACACGCCCCCTCTGCGTTGCATGAACCGAGCCATAGCACCACTAT
>QIKT01000146.1 GCA_003233095.1 Oceanospirillales bacterium
CCCCCTCTGCGTTGCATGAACCGAGCCATAGCAACACTATGACTCGGTTCATGCGCCTTGATCGGACGTATTTGCCATCTCAATCCAATCCACCCAGACTTATTCAGAGGCTCCCTAGCAGCCTGTCGGACTTGAGGTGATCTACTGCGAAAAACCCGAGCTTGGCCAAGTTGTCCCGATCTTGTTCGTTTAATAGCGGTGCTATTCGCCTCAAAAGATCGAAAAACCTGACTCAAATCGACCGTTCCTCGTGACGACCCGTTAAGTCCGACAGGCTGCTGGCATCGCTCTTACGGCAAGAGCAATGAGCGCCCGGCTGGTCCGGGCGCTCTGCTGTGAGGGTGTTGAGAAGAAATGGCAGGCAAAAAAAACCCTGGCGGTTGGCCAGGGCAATGTTCATCACTACGATTCTATTATTCTTCTTATAGTGTTCTTTTTGTTGTGTTTAATAATAGTGAGTTAGACGCGTAATGTAAAGTAAAAATCATGTTAATACAGTAAGAGTTTGATATTTATCAATAAATAGCATTGCCAATCAAGGTCTGAATGGATTCTGCCATCGCTCTGGGAGACTCGGCCTGACGAATCGGGCGACCCACCACAATGTAATCAGCGCCATTGGCAAAGGCCTGAGCAACATTCACGGTGCGCTTCTGATCATCAACATTCTCGACCGGTCGAATGCCCGGGCAGACCAGCATCAGCGCCGGATCGACCTGCTGACGGATCAGCGCGGCTTCCTGACCGGAGGCCACCACGCCCGCGCAGCCACAAGCCAGCGCCCGTCGGGCGCGGGAGATCACCAACTCTTCAACGTTGCAGTCAAAGCCCAGGTCATCCAGATCGCCGCGGTCCAGGCTAGTCAGTGCGGTGACAGCCAACACACGAACGCATTCGGCAGCTTCAGCCGCGGCCTTCATCATGCCGTCATTGCCATGCACCGTGGTGAAGTGGACCGGGAATTGATCGATTTGCCGAATCGCGCTGGCCACAGTCGCTGGCACATCAAAGAACTTGAGGTCGGCAAAGATCTTCTTGCCCTGGGAGGCGAGTGATTCGAGCAGCGGGAAATAGTCGCCGCTGAGAAAGAACTCGAGTCCAAGCTTGTAGAAGTTGACGCTGTCGCCAAGCTCACGGACCAGGACTTCGGCTTGAGTGCGATCGGGCACATCAAGTGCAAAGATCAGTCGATCGCGAGGGTGTATGTCGTGTCCCTGAAGCATTCAGGCCTATGTCGATTACCAGATGTGGGGGTATTCTCCACGCGTGACCACTAGATAGTCAAGTCGGACGTCATATCACCGGACTTGATGTCCATTTCCTGAACGCCGCTCACAAAAAAAACCGGGTCGGGCCCGGTTTTTCAATATCATAGGGTGAACAATCAGCCAAACAGGCTGAAGCTGCTGCCCATCTTGGGTGAATCTTTGACCGCTGAACGACGACGAGAGCCGCGACGACGACGCATCCGCGACTGCAGTTGTTTGCGGCGATCGACCAGCCATTCGGCGCGATCGGCTTCCTCGCGAGACAGCTTGTGACGCGTGGTTTCGGCATCACGGTAGTCGCAGAAGTCCACATAGGCCTCAATTTCGTGTTTCAGCGCGCGAACCACCAGTTCGATCATGATCGCATCGTCGAGGAAACCCAGGCCGGGGATTTCATCCGGAATCAGATCTTGTGGGTCACTGAAGTAGGCCAGAGCGCCGATGACGTTCTTGCGTTCCTTCTCGGGCAGTGCCCAACCGGTGTCGTGGACCATGTCGACCAGCAGCTTCAGCTTGCCCAGTCGCTCGGAGATGAAATCGGGCACTTTGTTACCCTTGACCTCGTCCAGCACCTTCAGCGCGGCGTCGGTGATCAGCTTCGAATCGGTGTCCTTGTGAGACTGAATGGCCTTGCGCATGATCTTGCGGAAATGATTCAGGTCGGTTTCGCTCAGCTCAAGTGTGATGCGCATGCTCATGATGAGTGTTCCTGGTTCGGTTCTGATCGAAAGCGTACTCGTATCCGGTGGGGGGCGTCAAATGTAATTGGTCAGGGATCAGGGCCTGATCGTCACGGCCGCAGGACTGTGACAATCGGGCGAGTCAGTTTGCAGGTGACCGAGTAGCTGCTGCTCGGAATCGATTCCCAGCCAGGGCAGGCCGAACGCCTCCAGCCAGCGAGCGCCGTCCGCTTCCATCAGCAAGGCGGTGGTCGCCAGAATGCCAGCCAGCGTGCACTGATCGGCAACCACGCTGATCGCTTGCCATCCCTGCACTGGCCAGCCGGTCAGTGGGTTGATCAGATGGGAGTACCGATGCCCGTCGAATTCGAAACAACGCTGGGTGGTGCCACTGCTGGCGAAGCCGCCGCGAACCAGCGACAACCGTGAAATGGGGCGCTCTGGCTGATCGGGATGACTGACCGCAATCGGCCAGGGTGTCGCGTCGGGCGGGCTGAAGCAGGCAATGTCGCCACCCAGATTGACCAGGGCGGCCGTCATGCCGGCCTGGCCCAGCAGGCTGATCGCCGCATCGGCCGCATACTCTTTGACCAGGCCATCCAGATCCAGCGACATGCCAGGTCGCGGGCAATGCAAGGTCTGACTATCCCATTCGACCCGATTCCAACCCACTCGCTGGCGTGCGGCCTCGATGCACTCATGGGTGGGGACCACTCCCCGGCGCCAGTTCCAGAGCTGCACCAAGGGTCCGGCGCTGATATCGAACCGGCCGTCGGAGATCCGGTGGGCGGTCGCTGCC
>QIKT01000041.1 GCA_003233095.1 Oceanospirillales bacterium
CGACTGTCGCTATAGCCGGGCCGGCAGGAGATGGCGGCTTTGGAGGTGGTGGTGGTGGCGGATCTGCACCCAGCAGCGGCGGTGGATCAGGCGTGCCAGGAGGTTTAGCGGGAACATTTGCCGGAAACGGCGGCGCAGGGATGCCGGCAGCTAACAACAATGTCAATGGCGGCGGCGGTGGGGGCGGTGCCGGACTGGGCGGCGCTGTATTTGTCCGCGATGGCGCTCGCATTGAAGCATTTGACACGGCATTCGAGGACAATCTGGCCAGCGGAGGAACGGGTGGCAGCTCACTGTCAGGTGGCAATTCCGGGCAATCGGGTCAAGGCAAGGGCGGCGCCGTGTTTGTCAGCGATACCGGGCTTGCGGTGTTTGAGGGCGTCAGTTTCAGCGGCAACTCGGCCAGTAATGCCAGCGGTTCGCCCGACGACAATGCTGATCTCTTCGGCAGCGCTCAGGGCGGCCAGTTCAGTTGGCTCCAGTTCCCTGGTCAGGTGGTGCTGGTGTCCGAGGCCAGTGCGACCATCCTGATCCCGATCACCGTGATGACGTCCGATAACCTGGATCTGGAACAGGACGTGTCCGCACTGATGGTTCATCGCGATGGCGACGCTGAATCACTGATGGATTTTGACCCAGTGGATGAATTGCTCGTCTTTCCGGTCGCTACAGCCAGTGGTTCACAACGGTTCCTGCCAGTGACCATCCTGACCGATATGGAGATGGAGCCCGACGAGAATTTTTCCATCGAAGTGGCTCAATTGACGAGTGGCTACCTGGCCGACGCCGGCCTGGTCAGGCTCAGCATTCTAGATGGTGTCAGTCCTGATCTTGCGATCAGCATCAGCGGTCCTTCAGGGCCTGTTGCACCGGGTGATGTGCTTAACTTCACCATGATTGTCACCAACGAAGGTGACCTGAATCTGACGGGTGTGCAGGTGATCAATCGATTGCCTGAGGCGCTGGTGAACGGCAGTTGGACGTGTGTGGCGAGTTTCGGTGCGGTCTGTGCCGACATGGGCACTGGCGATATCATCGACCTGACCAGTCTGGAGGCTGGCAGCAGTCTGAGCTATTTGCTGGAGGCCACCGTGTCTACCAATCTGGGCAACGAGATTATCACCACTGCCATTGTTGAATTGCCACTGGCCCTGATCGATGCCAGTCCACTGGACAACAACGATTCGGTCTCTACCACAACGGTGGTGATCTTCCGCGATGGGTTCGAGGTCATGATGCCCTGATCAGAACCGATCAGGCGGATTTCTTGCGCCTCGATGTCGCTTTTTTGGCGGGTTTGCGATCAGCCGCACTGCTCAGCATCCCGGCCAGAAAATGTCCGGTATGCGAGGCTGGATTCGCTGCCACAGCTTCGGGCGTTCCGGTGGCAATGATCTGACCGCCGCCATCGCCGCCCTCCGGCCCCAGGTCGACGATCCAGTCTGCGGTCTTGATCACATCAAGGTTGTGCTCGATCACAACAATAGTGTTGCCATGGTCTCGCAGTCGTTGAAGGACAGCCAGCAGTTGTTCGATGTCATGAAAGTGCAGGCCCGTGGTGGGCTCATCCAGAATGTACAGCGTATTGCCGGTATCTCTTTTGGACAGCTCTTTGGCCAGTTTGATGCGCTGTGCTTCGCCGCCGGACAATGTGGTCGCGCTCTGGCCGAGTGTGATGTAGGACAAGCCGACATCCATCAGCGTTTGCAGTTTGCGCGCGATCACCGGAACCGGATCAAACAGCGCCCTGGCATCCTCGACGGTCAGTGACAAAACCTGATGGATATTCATGCCCTTGTACTGGATATCCAGCGTTTCACGGTTGTAGCGCTTGCCCTTGCAGGTATCGCAGGGGACATAAACGTCGGGAAGGAAGTGCATTTCAACCCGAATCAGTCCGTCACCCTGACAGGTTTCGCAGCGTCCGCCGCGCACGTTGAAACTGAAGCGACCTGGCTTGTAGCCGCGGGCACGCGATTCGTGTGTGCCGGCGAACAGGTCACGAATAGGCGTGAACAGGCCGGTGTAGGTTGCCGGGTTGGATCGAGGAGTCCTTCCGATCGGGCTTTGATCAATTTCGACCACCTTGTCGAAAAGATCCATGCCCTCAACGCTCTGATGCGGCCCTGGCATTGTTCCAGCGCGATTGAGGTCTCTGGCCGCGATCCGGTACAGGGTGTCGTTGATCAGCGTGGACTTGCCGGAACCCGAGACGCCGGTGACGCAGGTCAGGGCGCCGATCGGCAGCTCCAGGGTGACGTCCTTGAGGTTGTTTCCCGAAGCGCCCTTGAGCACCAGCTTGCGCTTGTCCGGGTCGACGTGACGAGTAGCGGGCACTTCGATACAGCGCTCACCGGACAGGAATTGGCCAGTGATCGAGGTCTTGGAGTTGATGATGTCCTGCAAAGAGCCCTCAGCGGTGATGGTGCCACCATGGACGCCCGCGCCAGGACCGATGTCAACGATATGGTCGGCCTGCCTGATGGCATCTTCATCGTGTTCGACCACGATCACGGTATTGCCCAGATCCCTGAGCCTGAACAGGGTCTTGAGCAAGCGTTCATTGTCACGCTGGTGCAGGCCAATGGAGGGTTCATCCAGGACATACAGAACACCGACCAGACCTGCGCCTATCTGACTGGCCAATCGGATCCGCTGAGCTTCACCGCCTGACAGCGAACCTGCCTGACGATCCAGAGACAGATATTCCA
>QIKT01000199.1 GCA_003233095.1 Oceanospirillales bacterium
TGCCATTGAGCAGGCCACACCTACTTCGCCCTGACAGCCGACCTCGGCCCCGGATATCGAGGCGTTTTCCTTGTACAGAATGCCGATGGCACCGGCGGTCAACAAGAAGCGATAGACGCCGGTGGCGTCGACGGTCGCACAGCACCGATCGTAATAATGAAGCACTGAGGGGATGATGCCTGCCGCCCCATTGGTGGGTGCAGTGACCACCCGTCCACCGGCAGCGTTTTCTTCATTCACCGCCAACGCGTAAAGATTGACCCAATCCATAATCGACAGCGGGTCACGCATGTTAGATTCTGGCGTGGCGGTCAGACGGGCATAGATCAACGGTGCACGCCGCCCCACTTTCAGTCCACCGGGAAGTATGCCGCCGGTTTTGATGCCCCGTGAGACACAGTCCTTCATGGCCTGCCAGATGACCTGCAACTGGGCCAGCACCTGCTCTTCTGTGCGCCACACCTGCTCGTTGGCCAGCATGATCTGAGCAATGCTCAAGCCGTGGGTTTCGGACAGCGCAAGCAGTTCGTCTCCACTGTGAAAGCGATACGGCAGTTTGGTGCTGTCCTCAACAATTCGATCCTGTGCCGCTTCATCCTGATTGACCACAAAACCGCCACCCACCGAGTAATAATCTCGTTGGTCGATCAAGGTCTGATCAGCATCGAAGGCCATCATGCGCATGCCGTTCGAGTGATAGGGCAGCTTGGCCCGCTTGTGGAAGGTCAGGTGTTTCTTTTCAATGAAGCTGATCTCCTGACTGCCATTCAGGCGCAGAGTGTTGCTGGAGCGGATTTCCTGCAGGCGCTGGCCAATCTGATCCGGGTCAATCTGATCAGGCAATTGGCCTTCCAGGCCAAGCATGATGGCCTTGTCCGTGCCGTGGCCGCGGCCGGTATGACCGAGAGAGCCGAACAGCTCGACGGCCACAAAACGAGTCGTGCCCAGATGTCCGGTTTCAGCCAGCCGGCTGGCAAAGGTCGCTGCGGCCAGCATGGGTCCCACGGTGTGAGAGCTGGACGGTCCAATGCCGATCTTGAACAGGTCGAAAATGCTGACTGCCATGGTCTCATATCCCTCTGAAAACGATTGCGCTGACTGGCGCCTTGGTTCTATTCTACCTGTGTGAGCATGGTAGAATGAATCTTAGGAGCCTCTGAACAAGTCATGACCGGTTGTCTTGAGCGTCAAACACGCCCCCTCTGCGTTGCATGAACCGAGCCATAGCAACACTATGACTCGGTCCATCTCAATCCAATCCGTCCAGACTTATTCAGAGGCTCCCTAAAATCAACATCATCCACTCATGCATCTAAACCTCTACACACGCTCCGAATGCCCACTTTGCGACGAAGCAGCCAAATTGGCACTTTGCGAAGGCCTGAAGATTGTCACGATTGACATTACACAGGACCTGCAACTGCTCAGTCGGTTCCGTGATTCCATTCCCGTACTCGAACATTCGCACAGCGGTGATCGGCTGGGCTGGCCGTTTGATTCGTCAGCACTGAAACAGTTCGTTCTGGATCACACACCGTGATCCAGTGGCCCATGAAACACAGCATCTGCTCCCTGACTCTTTGTCTGCTGCTGATCGCGCTGCCCGGCTGCGGTCGATCACAGGATGCGCGGCGAGCTGCCGCAGAGACATCGCCAGCGGAATTGACCGCTATTGGAAGCTTGTCCATACCCATTTCCAATAACGCCGTGGCGTTGTCAGTGACTGATCAGGACACTCGAATCTACTCCTTTTTTGGTTTGGAGTCCGGCAAGACCTGGCAGGATGTGTCCAACCGATCACAACTATGGCAACAGACGCAAGACGGCACGACATACAAGGCGCGCTTGCTGCCCTCACCGCCAGGTGCAAGCGGTCGGCTGGCCAGCACCGCACAGCAGGTCGGGACCACGATCTACCTGTTCGGAGGCTATACGGTCGCCGAGGATCATACCGAAGTTTCAACCCCCGAGGTGTATGCCTTTGACGTGATCAGCGAACAGTATCAGCACGTCACTGATATGCCCGTTCCGGTCGATGATGCCGTATCGATGGTGTATCAGAACCGCTACATCATTCTGGTCTCGGGGTGGCATCAGGATCGCAACGTCGAGCATGTGCAGATTCTGGATACGCAGACCATGAGTTGGCTTTCTGGCACGCCGTTTCCCGGAGAGCCGCTATTCGGGCACTCCGGTGGATTGATCGACGAGACAATGGTGATCTGCGATGGCGTGCGAATTGTGCCTCTGGACGAACCGGGCAAGCGCGAGTTCCGAATCACCGATGCCTGCTTCATCGGCAGCATTGACCCTCTGGATCTGACCCGAATTGACTGGCAGGCAATTCCCCCACATCCAGGCACACCGCTGTATAGATCCGCGTCTGCAGGCCTTCGGTGGCAAGACGACCCTCTGATCGTGTTTGCCGGCGGCAGCAGCAACCCCTACAACTACAATGGCATCGGCTACAACGACATTCCTTCGTCACCCAGCGATCGGGTGTTCAGTTTCAATGTTCAGCAAAGCACATGGCAAGTGCATCGTCCACTGGCCGTCCCCAGCATGGATCACCGAGGCCTGCTGTACGACGGACAATGGCTGTATCTGGCCGGTGGTATGCACGCCGGTCAACGCACGACTGGAGATATCGTTCAATTCACCCTCAGTGACCCCACGCGCTGATGAACGATGTGTATCGACTCCTGGGTCAGCTTCGTCACTATGCCTGGGGTGGACAAGGCTTCATCACCGATCTGTTTGGACTCCCTGAACAGGACCAGCCAGTCGCCGAGTACTGGTTGGGTGCCCATTCTGCCGCACCATCAAGCCTGCTGATTCCCGAACAAGACGCTGTACCGATGAATCACTGGCTAAACCAGCAGCACAGCAGCCTGCCGTACCTGCTGAAGGTGCTGGACGTCGCCCGTCCACTGTCCATTCAGGTGCATCCCAATCGCCAGCAGGCAGAGCAGGGCTATGCCCTCGAGGATCGAATGGGTATTCCTCTGAATTCGCCCAGACGAAATTACAAGGATCAGAACCCGAAACCCGAACTGGCGCTCGCGCTTGGCGATTTCTATCTGCTCTATGGTTTCTTGCCCGATCAGGCGCTGGGCCAAGCATTGGATCGTCATGCCTCACTCGGACCACTGCGTGCGTGTTATCAGGAGGGTGGCCTGAGTCGATTGTTTCCGAGCATCATTGACAGCACTCAGAGCCAGCGAGAGCAATGGCTCGAACCGATTTATCAGTCACTTGATGAGGTGGCCGATCGACATCATGTCGATTATTGGATCGGGCATTGGCAACAGCTTTCCCGCACCGCCAGCGAGCGCTACGACACGGGCGTGCTGTGTATGCTGATCATGAATCTTGTTCATCTTCGCAGCGGAGAAGCCATTTTTCAGGACAGCAATGTGCCCCACGCCTACCTGCACGGGCGATGCGTCGAAGCCATGGCAAACTCGGACAATGTGGTGCGCTGTGGCCTGACATCAAAACATGTCGACGTCGCCGCCATGCAGTCGTTGGTCTCTCTGGAACAGAAACGCCCCGCTATCATCCGAACAGAACCCTCGTCCAGTCATGCTGACTATGTGGTCCCTGTGTCTGACTTTCGTCTGCAGAGATGGCGACTTGATGCGGGCCAGACCAAGCTGTCGCCGATTCAGGGTCAGAGCATCCTGCTGACCCTGCAAGGAACAGGAGCAGTGCGTCGTGATAACGCGATCATGGACCTTGAACAGGGCTCAGCCATCTATCTCCATCAATCACAATCGTTATGCGTTGATGCGGCCCTCGGGAATTCCCTGGACGTTCTGATCCTCAGCCCTGGTTGACAGGGCTCTGATGG
>QIKT01000189.1 GCA_003233095.1 Oceanospirillales bacterium
CACCGTGCCGAAGAAGATTGAAGTCACTGCTCTGGCTCACTACGGTCAACCCAGAAAACCGGTCACCTTGCCCGGTAACTCGCAATCCACGACCCCATTGAGCAGCGACCCGACAGAGAATCAGCCGTCCCCCTTGAACAATGTGTTAACGCAAGTTCCAGACCGGCAGAATCCCAATCGTCTGCCGTACAGCATCATCGCGCCTGAGGATCTGTTGAAGTACAAGCAGGGTTTTATGATGGTCCGCCTGGAGACGCTGAACAATCGGATTTATACCGGAAACATTCATTCCATCCGAGGCCGCGAGGTGATTATCATTACCTATATCTCCGGTGGTGGGAGGGCTCAGATCCCGATTTCGGTGGACCAGATCAGTGAGGCGGTCGTCCTGCACGGCAGATAATCAGGCGCGAGCTGCTACCCAAATGATCACCTTGCCAGCGCCCGCCTGTTTCAGGACACGGGCACACTCGCTGACCGTTGCGCCGGTTGTCATGACGTCATCGATCAGAATCACGCTGGCATTTGGAGCCAGCGGTGTCTGAATCTCGAAGGCTCCTCGGATATTCTTCTGCCTGGCTTTTTTGTCGAGCCCTGACTGGGCTGTCGTTTGCGTGCATCGCAGCAGATGGTGGCTCTGATTGAAAGTGGCATTTTGGGTCGTTGAAGTCGATTTCTGTCGGGCCGCCGCGAACAAGGCACGCAGCAGTTCATCGGACTGATTGAAGCCTCGTTCAAGATGACGACTGCGATGCAGCGGCACTGCCAGATACAGCGACGCTTGAGGCCAGGGTGTCTGGTCGAGCATCATCGAGGCTAGCGTTCTGGCCAGATGGCGTTGCCCACTAAACTTGAATCGGTTGAGAATGTGATTCAGAGGGGTCGCATAGCGGTGAGCCGCGATCACGCCATCATACGCTGGTGGATCTGCCAGGCAGGGTCCACAACAGCGTGCTGCGGCCGGCAGTGGCACCGCACATCGCGCACATTGGTGTTCATTGATGATCAGATCAGCATGGCAGTCATCGCACAGCCCCGGAATCTGCCCGTCCGCAGCATGACAGAAGCAGCAGGTCTGCGGCATGATCCAGTCAAGCACGTCTGTGAGGCAGGATCGAAACACTGATCAGTCATCCGGTTGTGGCAGAATATCGTGTATTATCGTGCACCTGATCCCTGAACACTGTCAGTCAGTATCCTGACGGGCAGTCAGACAATTGCGATCCTGCGGAACGGCGGTTCCACCTGAACAATGGAGTACCTGCACGCCATGCATGAGACAGCCACACCCCGAAATGACTGGACAGTTGACCAAGCCGAGAATCTGTTCGCGCTGCCGTTCAATGATTTGCTGTTTCAGGCACATCAGGTTCATCGCGAATGCTTTGATCCCAATGAGATTCAGATCAGTACACTGCTCTCGATCAAGACCGGTGCCTGCCCCGAGGACTGCAAGTATTGTCCTCAAAGTGCGCGCTACAAGACCGGGCTGGAAGTTGAGAAGCTGATCAGCATCGAGGAAGTGGTCGCCAAAGCCAAGCAGGCAAAGGCGAACGGAGCCGGCCGCTTTTGCATGGGAGCCGCCTGGCGCAATCCAAAGCCCAAAGATATGGAACGGGTTGCCGACATGGTACGTCAGGTCAAGAGTCTGGGTCTTGAGACTTGCATGACGCTCGGGATGCTGGACGAGCAACAGGCCAGCACGCTGTCTGACGCCGGTCTGGATTACTATAACCACAACATCGATACGTCACCGGATTACTATCCCGAAGTGATCACCACCCGCACATTCGATGATCGATTGAAGACGCTTGAGAATGTTCGCAATGCGAACATGAAAGTCTGCTGTGGGGGCATTGTCGGCATGGGTGAAAGCGAGACTCATCGCGCAGGCCTGATGGTCGCCCTTGCCAACCTGCCTGAACATCCGCAAAGTGTCCCGATCAATCAGCTGGTGCAGGTCAAAGGTACGCCGATGTATGGTGAGGAGTCGCTGGATCCACTGGACTTCATTCGCAGCATTGCTGTGGCTCGAATCATGTTGCCACGTTCCATGGTCCGGCTTTCGGCGGGTCGCAGCAGCATGAGTGACGAAATGCAGGCACTGTGTTTCTTTGCCGGTGCCAACTCGATCTTCTACGGCGACAAGCTGCTGACGACCGAGAACCCGGAAGAAAACGAAGACATGCGCCTGTTTTCAAGACTGGGGCTGAAGTCCATGCAACAACCTCAGGTTGCCTGAGGCACCATGTGTCTTGAGTCAGCAGGTCATGGCGATCTGTAGCGAGTGTTGGACGATCGGCTGATCAGATGAACCTTCCTGAAGTCTGGCAACAGAGACTACGGTCCCATCTGCGGGCATTGAGTGATCAGACTCAGCGACGGATACGTCGCCGCCTGCATGGTCCGACCGGACCAGTCCGACAACTGGATGGGCGCGATTGCCTCAGTTTTGCCAGCAATGATTATCTCGGGCTGGCCTCCGATCCACGCCTTGCAAAGGCCCTGACCAATGCCATGACTCACTATGGCCTGGGTTCAGGCTCTGCGCAGCATCTGGGTGGTCATACCACGGCACACGCCGCGCTCGAAGAACGTCTTGCCGACTGGTTGGGACAACAGCGTGTCTTGCTCTTCTCAAGTGGTTACATGGCCAATCTGGGCCTGCTGAGTGGT
>QIKT01000045.1 GCA_003233095.1 Oceanospirillales bacterium
CGCGGGCCACTCAGCCGGTGACAAGATGTTGATCGAAGTGGCAGCCCGCCTGCAGTCACGGCTGCGAACCTCCGATGCACTGTCTCGCATTGGCGGAGACGAGTACGCAGTGATCTTGCGTAATGTGCAGCCTGAGCGCCTGCAGCAGGTGTCCGAACAGTTTCGGCTGGCCCTGGCCGATGGGCCGTTTCACTGTATGGGCAAGGTCTATCCGGTCAGCGCGTCGATTGGCGTTGCGCTGATCGACAGTGACTCTTACTCGGTCGGTGAAGTCATGGCCAATGCCGATATTGCCTGTCATCTGGCCAAGAGTCAGGGGCGAAACAGAATCCATATCTTTTCGCCTCAGAACGACCACAAGGCGACCATGGACAAGGAGATCAGCTGGTCGGCGCGGCTTGATGATGCCTTGAGGCATGATCTGTTTGTCCTGCAGTTCCAACCCATCATGTCGTCCGAGCAGATTGATTTCGATCATCTGCCGGTGCAAGAGGGGGCGCTTTGGCGGCAACACTGGCAAGCGAACTCTAAGCGAGCACGCGAGTATGAAGTCCTGATCCGCCTGGAAAATGATGAGGGTCAACTGATTTCACCCGATGCCTTTCTGCCGGCTGCACAGCGCTTCAACCGCCTGCTGGATATTGATCGATGGGTGATTCGCCATTCGCTGGAGAAACTGGCCGAGCTGAATCAGCAACAGCAGCCGATCAAATTGCACATCAACCTGTCGATTGATTCGATTGTCGAACCGGATACCTTCCGCTATATCAATCGTTGTGTTGAAGCCAATCGCGTCCGCGCTACCGATCTGACCTTCGAATTGTCCGAGCAGGATGTCCTCAGCCATCTGGATGCAACCGCTCAGTTGACCGCGCGCTTGAAGCGACTGGGCTGTCGGATCAGTCTGGATAATTTCGGCACCTCCTTTGCTTCCCTGAATTATCTAAACAAACTCAATCTGGACGATCTAAAAATCGATGGCAACTACTTGAGAACCATGGAACGCGAGCCGGTCAGTCGGTCAGTGCTGCAAGCGATTTCGGAAATTGCCCACAGCATGGGCAAGCGCACCATCGCGTCCGGCATCGACTCGATCGCCATCCTTGAAGCGCTCAAGGGCAGCCGCGTCGATCAATTCCAGGGTTTTTTCATTGCCCGGCCGCAAGGTACGCTGACTGATCAGGATCAGACCGATAACGTCATGTTGTTTACACCTGGCAGAGCCTGATGCAGATGCTGGAATTTCCAGCTACACTCTTCCAACCCTGACAGCACATCGACCCAGACATCCATGACTCAAGTTCTCGAGACATTGACCCGTGTCGCCGATGCCATCGGCACTTCGCAGATCCGTCGGCATATCCTCATTTGCGCCGATCAGAGCCAACCTAAATGCTGTGACAAAGAACGATCCATCGCAGTCTGGAATCATCTGAAAAAAAGGCTGCGGGAGCTGGGTCTGACCCGTCAGGGTGGCATCTATCGCAGCAAAGCCAACTGTTTGCAGATCTGTCAGCACGGCCCGATTGCCGTGGTCTACCCCGAAGGCATCTGGTACCACTCACTGGATGAAGCCGCTATCGACGAGATCATTGATCAGCATCTGATCAATGGCCAGCCGGTACGAAAATATCAGTTTCTGGAACAACCGCTACATCCAGGGAGCCTCTGAACAAGTCTTAAGCGAGTTGGATTGAGAAGGGAAATGCGTCCGATCAAGGCGCATGAGCTGAATCATAGTGGTGCGATGGCTCAGCGCATGCAACGCTGAGCGGGCGTATTTCACGCTCAAGACAGCCGATCACGACTTGTTCAGAGGCTCCCCAGACCAATCTGAGGACACCCCATGACACAATACGCTGAGAACACCATTGAACTGACTCAGGAAGACGGCGTCGCCAACATCACCTTGATTCGAGAAAAGCAACGTAATGCATTGAATATCCAAATGATCAAAGCCCTGATTGGAATTGGCGAACAACTCAAGGTAACCCCTGGGCTCAGAGCCGTCGTGATCAGAGGGCAGGGCGAGGATTTCTGCGCAGGGATCGATACCGCCATGTTGACCTCGATGGAATCAGCCCAGGTGGTCATGGGCGAATTGCTCAAACCACTGGACGGTCAACCTGGCAGCCTGGTCCAGCACGTCTGTCTGATCTGGCGTCTGCTGGATATCCCCGTCATTGCGATGCTCAAGGGCAACGTCTTCGGTGCGGGCCTGCAACTGGCGCTGGGCGCCGACCTGCGCTTCGCCGCCCCGAATACTCGAGTGTCGCTGATGGAAGGCCGCTGGGGCCTGATCCCGGATATGGGCATCACTCAGACCGGCCTGGGTATGATCCGCAGTGATCTGCTGCATGAGATGACCTGGACCGCCCGATTGGTCGAAGCGGAAGAGGCTCAACAAGGCGGGTTGATCACTCGGGTTGACGACGATCCAGAAACAGCGTTAGCCGAATTCCTCAAGCAGATCAGCCAACGTCAACCACATGTCATCGCAGCAGCCAAGCAAATGTATCGTCTGTCACCCCATCTGTCCCCCAGCGAAGCCCTCGCTCTGGAACAATCATTGCAGGAGCAGATGCTGGCGGTGCTGATGAAGGCGATGGCCAAGCAGCAATAGAATAGCGGATATGCGGGACTCCAAACACCGTCACCCCATAGCTCTCCCCTACCGATTGAATAGGTAAACAGTCCGTGTGCAGGTAATCGAGTGTTACGGAGCTGTGTTGATCTGGATCACTGGATCAGGTGCAGAGTCCGCATGGCCTACTGGCGGCAGTGGCAAAGGCCAGGTACCAAAGTGAAAAGCATGATGAGACTCTGGCGTACATTTCCGATTGGCGATTGCCTGTGGCATTACCAGTAAAGGCTCATGGCGAAGTGCGAAAATTCCGGGAATACAGCAGGCGTTATCCAACGACTATCGGTTGCTGCTACTGTGAACATCGATATGCAATGTAGCATCAATCAGGAAGCTGCCATACCATCAGCGTGTCAAGCCCTTGCTCAAGTAGGATTCTGGTTTTCAATCTGCAAACCGGCGAAGATACACAAGGTGATCTTTTCAGATAATCAGATTCGCGAGTTTGTATACAACAATCTACCCACTCGAGTGTTGCGTATTCGGCCTAATCAACTTTGGATTGCCGACATTACGTATGTGGCGACCTGGTCTGGATTTGTGTATGTCGCGTTTGTGATTGACGTTTTCTCCCGTTACATCGTTGGTTGGCG
>QIKT01000157.1 GCA_003233095.1 Oceanospirillales bacterium
CCGGCCGTCGGAGATCCGGTGGGCGGTCGCTGCCAGGTCCAGCAGGCGAGCTGTCTCCGAATCAACCGGGGTGGGTTTGCTGCGGCAGGCAACGCGTAGCGATTGCCAGTGGCCAGGGGAGGATTCGGGGTGCCAGGTGGAATACTTCAGATCCAGGCGATTGATTTCGTCGATGGCCGTTTGCAAGGCGCGGGCGGCCTGATCAGGGTCGTCACACTCGAGCAGCACCTCACAGGGGCAGCCCATGGCGGTAAAGGTCTGGCGGTGCAGAGTCAAATCGAGGCTACCAGCTGGTATCGAAACCCAGCGTGGCACGCTGATAGTCGACCAGTGCGGGTGAGTCCTGATCCGATCCGTCGTGACCCCAGTCCTCGTCAGACCGATACACCTCGACGCTGAGTGTGGCCTTCCAGTGTTTCCAGGCCTTGTTGAGGCTGAACAAGCCGCTGACAGCGCCATACCCGGACAATCGATAGTCGGCGCTGTGATGCCCATCGGCCTGCGCTTGCAGATGAACGGGCGCATAGAAATCTGCTTCGGACTGACTGTAGTAACGCAGCCCCGGGGCCAGGCTCCAGTGATTGCCCAGACCCTGATGCCAAGCCAGATCCAGCGTGTGCGATTGCACCGACCAGTCGTCCCGGTAATAGCGATAATCGACGTGCAGGGCCGCATCGGCTTTGCGAAATGCCTGTCGATACCGACCTGACAACGACCATTGCTGACGACGATCGGGCCGCGCATCGCGAATCACCTGACCGGCGACGAAGACTCGCTTGTAGGGATCACTTAGATAGCCCTGATGTCGCTTGTACTGCAACGATCCCTGCAGAACGGCGCTTGGGTTCAGTACCTGGGTGGCAGTCAGTGACAGCCCCACTTGGTGGCGTGATGCCTGCTCGATGCGATCGAACAGCACGGCGTCGGTTGGTTCGATCCGGTCGTCAGACAGGCTGACGCCGTAGCCGACGGTGGTCTGCTTGTTATTCAACGTGATCTCATGGCCGACACTGGCAAACCAGGACTCATAGTCGTTCTCGCGAGATGACCCCAGTGAGGCCGACAGGCGATGTGCCTCGCGTAGCGTGCTGTAACCGGCGACCAGCTCCGAGCGTTCCTCGGACACCGTCGCACCACTCATGATCAACTGCGGATCGCCGCCGCTGGCACCTGGAAAGAAAAACCAGGGCGTCGACCCGCTCATGGTTTCGCGGGTGGCATCCAAGGTCAGCGTCTGAGTGCTCGAGAGGTCGGTGGCAAAGCGCAACTGGTGGATGTCGATGTTGTAGCGATCGCCAGAGCCGTCCACGATCTCGCTGGCGGGCAGACGGTCCTCTCGATATTGACTGTAGCGGTAGCTGATCGTCTGATCGCCGAAAAACTGCTGGGCTGACAGAGGCTGGATGGCAGGCAGGGCGAGTACCGCTGCGCTCAATTGCTGAAGCAGTTTGCGCGACCGGGTGTTGCTCATTCGACTGAGCCCTTAGTTGCAGCCACAACCGCCAGCCGACGACTGGCCGCCTCCTGTCGACGCTTCCTTGCTGAAATAGCTGTGTTGACGCAGACCCGCCAGCAGTGGGTCCGGGTCCCACATCATGTCGGCGCGGGCCAGTGTGCCGCGTTGCCAAGGCTCCACATGAGTGCAGGCGGTGCTGAGCAGAACAAGTCCGCAGGCGAGGATCAGCCTGGAGGCAATCGGGCGGTGCGAGTCGGACTGGATCATGTTTCTCTCCGCTATACTGTTTGAAATATATCAGATCATGTCAGCTTGAGATATGGTTTGTCCCTTGAACAGTTATGGATAACCACATGCCCCGTCAATCTTTGTTTTCTCCCGCCCGTCTGCTCACTGCCTTCGCAATGCTGGGGCTGTGCAGCAGTCATGCGGCTCAGGCCCAGATCGTCGAAGTGACGCTTCAGAGCAGTCAGGACACCACCCTGTATGAAAATCCGACCGATCTGGGCAACGGCAACGGCGAGCATCTGTTCTCCGGGCGGACTGCCTCGGGAGAGCGCCGTCGTACCGTGATCCGGTTCTCGATACCAACCTTGCCGGCCGATGCCATCATCACCAGTGCCACACTGCAGATGAGTTTGACCCGCAACGCCACCGCTGCGGTCAACACTTACAGCCTGCATCGGCTCACTGCGGATTGGGGCGAAGGCACCTCGGATGCCGGTGACCCCGGCGGCAATGGTGCGCCCGCGCAGACAAACGATGCCACCTGGCGCCATCAGTTCTTCAGCGCTGATCTGTGGACGACCGAGGGCGGCGATTTTGATCCGATCCCCTCTGCGCAGATCGAGCTGACCGGCGTCGCCCGCTACAGCATCGCCGGCGGCGGCATGATCACCGACATCAATCAATGGCGCGATGACCCGGCCAGCAACCAAGGTTGGTTGCTGCAGGTCGACGAGACCCAGGGCAATCGCACCGCACGGCGCTTTGCCTCACGCGAGAATGCCGTCCCTGCTGACCGGCCCGTGCTGGTCATTCAATATGGCTTTCCCGATCCAACCTCCGTGCCAACGCTACGGCCGCTGGCCCTGGTCGCCCTGGTCAGCCTGATGCTGCTGGGTCTGTGGCATCACAACCGCCGCAACCAGGCAAAACCAGAACTCTGACAACACTGGAATGATGCGTGTAGTGATCCAGTC
>QIKT01000035.1 GCA_003233095.1 Oceanospirillales bacterium
CAAAAGGGCGAGCTCAGAGATGGCATTGTGCAAAGTGTTTCGATGGAAATGGTGCGACATTTTTTCCAGTCGCTGTCCCAATCGATGGCAGCGGCCATCCATTTCGAGATTTACGGCGACAACTCGCATCACGTCGCCGAAGCTCTGTTCAAGGGCACCGGTCAGGCACTGAAGCCGGCGTTGGCCAAGATCAGTGACGAAGTGCGCTCCAGCAAGGGCATGCTTGCATGAGTACGCTGCACGGTCAGCCACTGGCGGTGATCGATTCGGGCGGTGCCAATATCGGTTCGGTCCTGTTTGCCCTCAAGCGTCTTGGAATTGAGACTGACTTAACCTCCGACCCAGAGGTCATTCAAACGGCTCAACGGGTGCTGTTACCTGGAGTGGGTGCGGCAGATCAGGCGATGCGTCGCTTGAATGATCAGGCGCTGGTGCCCCTCATTCGATCACTCAAGCAACCGGTGCTGGGCATTTGTGTGGGCATGCAGCTGTTGTTTGACGGCTCCGACGAATCCGCCACGAACGAGCCGGTTGACTGTCTGGGCGTCATCCCGGGTCGAGTCACTCGGCTGATCCCGGGCGAGGGTGTTCGAGTGCCCCACATGGGCTGGAATCGTCTGATTGACCTGGATGCTCGATCGCCTCTGCTGACCGGGATTCAATCCGATAGCCACTGCTTTTTTGTGCACAGCTATGCGGCGCCGGTCAGCCAGCACAGCATTGCCAGCTGCCAGCATGGTCAACCTTTCTCGGCGATGGTTTCGCACGGCAATTTCCATGGAGCCCAGTTTCATCCAGAGCGGTCGGCTGTAATCGGTCATCGATTGCTCGAAAATTTCATGGCCATGACGGCCTGACCCGAAGACACGCAGGATTCAGACATGCAGATTATTCCAGCCATTGACCTCATCAACAGTCAGGTAGTTCGGCTCAAGCAGGGCGATTTTGCCCAGCAGACCGACTATCCGGTCGATCCGCTGGAACTGGCCCGGCGCTATCAGGCCGCAGGCCCACAATGGATTCACGTGGTGGACCTGGACGGTGCGCGCGACGGCAGCTCAAACAATGCTTCAATCAACATGACCACCATCGGACGACTGGTCAGCGAGCTTGATATCGCCGTTCAGACAGGCGGTGGCATTCGTTCGATCGAGGACGTCGAGGCCCGGTTGAACCTAGGGGTGGCTCGGGTGGTGATCGGAAGCCTGTGTGTCATGCAGCCGGATCTGTTCGAACAGATGCTCAAACAGTTTGGGGCCGATCAACTGGTAGCAGCGCTGGATGTTCGTGAGACCTCAACGGGTGTCTACTCGCCGGCGACCCACGGCTGGAAGGAGACGGGCGAGGGGACAGTAGAAACAGTTCTCGATCGATTCATGGATGCCGGTCTGGTCCATTGTCTGTGCACCGATATCGGACGCGACGGCATGCTCGGCGGCCCCAATCTTGAGTTGTATCTGAGCCTCAAAGACCGCTATCGGACATTGGAGCTGCAAGCCTCCGGTGGGGTGGCCAGTCTGATCGATATTGCCGCGCTGTCGCAGGGTCAGATGGATGGCGTGATTCTCGGCAGGTCCTTGCTTGAGGGTCGGTTCACCGTGGAGGACGCCATGACCACGGTCTCGGTCACCCAAGGAGCACTGAGCGATGACGGTTGATTCGAATCCACTGGCTCAAACGTCACTGGCACGGCGGATTATTCCCTGTCTGGATGTGCGCGACGGGCAGGTGGTCAAGGGCGTCAAGTTTCGTAATCATCGAGTGGTCGGTGAGATTCTGGATCTAGCCAGGTACTATCGCGATCAGGGTGCCGATGAACTGGTGCTGTATGACATCTCGGCCAGCCCGGAAAATCGACGTGTCGACACCGGGTGGGTCCACTCGGTAGCCGAAGTGATCGATATCCCGTTCTGCGTGGCCGGTGGGATTCGTGATGTCGCTGCCGCCCGTCGAATACTGAATGCAGGGGCTGACAAGATTTCGGTCAATACGCCTGCCATTCTGGAGCCGACACTGGTCGCTGAGCTGAGTGAGGCTTTCGGCCAGCAGTGTGTGGTGGTCGGCGTTGATTCGGTCTGGATGGATGAGGACTGGTGGGTGTGCAGCTTCACCGGCAACGAGAAGACCATCACCCGAACTGAATGGCGCACGCTTGATTGGCTTGCCCATGTGGAATCACAGGGGGCCGGAGAGATCGTGCTCAATTGCATCGACTCTGACGGGGTGCGCGAGGGCTATGATGTCGCCCAATTGAAGGCGGCACGCCAGGTGACCTCGCTACCGCTGGTGGCCTCGGGAGGCGCTGGTGAGCAGGCACACTTCACCGAGGTCTTCGTTGAGGCGGATGTTGATGCAGCCCTGGCGGCCAGCGTTTTCCACTCCGGGTATCTGATCATTGACGAACTGAAACAAACGCTTGAGGAGTCCCAAATTCGTGTCCGACGCTGACCTGAACACACAGATTGACTGGGCCAAGAGTGATGGCATGGTTCCCGCCATTGTCCAGGATGCCTTCGACGGGCGCGTCCTGATGCTGGGCTACATGAGCCCCGAGTCGCTGCAGGAGACGACCCGCTCCGGCAAGGTCACCTTTTTCAGCCGCTCGCGTAAGACCTTGTGGACCAAAGGTGAGA
>QIKT01000080.1 GCA_003233095.1 Oceanospirillales bacterium
TGAAGTTCCACTCAATCCCGTCACCAAAAATACCTTCCGCCAGGGCTTGCATCAAACCAGCCTGTGGGGCGGCCAGCGGCGTGGAACCGGGGTTAATGGGACTCGGGCGCCCAATCCCGTAACCGTTATCCAGAACCGTCAAGACCAGCGGAATGACGAGGGCAGCAGACACTACGCCGACAACCTGAAAGAGTTGCTGACGCCAGGGCGTCGCGCCGACCAGATGACCGCATTTCAGGTCTTGCATATTGTCGCCTGCGATGGCCGCCGCCGAGCAGATCATGCCTGCCAGGAAGATGACCGCGATGGGGCCGAGCGTGGCGGCCAGGCCTTCATTGCCCATCAGTTGCAACAGGATCAGCGCCGAAATGATCACAGTGGCAATGGTCACCCCGGAAATCGGGTTGTTCGAACTGCCTACCAACCCAGCCATGTAACCGGCCATCGAGGAGAAGACAAAACCAAATACCAGCATCATCACGGTCATGACTGAGGCAATCAGAAACTTGTCCTCATACTCACCCAGCGCCGTCATAAAGATCAGAAATACCGGAATAATAGCCACGATTGCGACGATCAGAACGTACTGAACAGGGGTATCAAACTCGGTTCGTGGTACGCCGGCTGTCCCATTGGCTCGCGAGTCGCGATAGGCCGCAAGGCTCGCGCGTAACCCCGCGACCAGAGGCCTGAACAACGAGAACAGCGACCAGAGTCCACCGACCATCATGGCTCCAACACCAATGCGTCGACAGTTCTGCCAGGATTGTTCGGCAAGCGTTGTCCAGTTCGCCATCGTCAGTTCGGACCAGGGAGTGGCTGGACTGATTCCAGCGGCGGTCATTACCCCTTCGGAGTTGAGCAGCCAGTTCAGCGGGACGCCAATCAGGGTGCCAATCACGCCGCCCATGAACACCAGCAACGCAATATTCAACCCAACGATATAACCCACACCAATCAACGCTGGACTGAGTGTGATATCGCCCATGAACAGAAACTTGCCAGCCCACCAGGTCTTGACCGTGGCGACGCCGCTGGCCAGGACTCCAAAACCTGCTTCAAGCATTTTTACTAGCGCGCCAAATGCAGCCGCAACAATCAGCGTTTTCAGTCCGCGAGCTGTTGCCTGGCGTTGTGCGGAGCTGCGTTCTTTCCAGGCATCTTCGTTGCCTTCGGCCATGGCCTCATCGGCTTCGATGGTCGGACGATCCTTGTTGGTTTCGATGCCGCCAGTCTTGAGCACTTCCGCGGTGGCGACGCCTTCTGGAAATTTCAGCCGTGCCTCAACGATCAGTGCACGGCGCAGCGGAATGGTAAATGCGACGCCCAGAATGCCGCCGACAATGGCAATCGCCACCATTGGGCCATATTCATAGCCCGTCCAGGCATTCATGATGATCAGAGCCGGAATGGTGAAAATGATACCCGCAACCAACGATTCGCCGGCCGATGCGGCGGTCTGCACCATGTTGTTTTCGAGGATGGTCGAGCGGCGAAACAATCTCAGAACACCCATCGACACGGCAGCGGCAGGAATAGACGCTGAGACCGTCAGCCCGACCAGCAAGCCAATATAGGCATTAGCTGCGGCCAGGATCATCGACAGCAAGGCACCAAGAACCACCGCCTTGATGGTCAATTCGGCAATATTGATGGTCGGCGAGACGAGCGGTTCAGGCAGGCTGTTCGGCTGACTCATGAGACGTCCTTGGGCTTCGTTACCTGGTGTTCACACAAACTGTATCACATCAAACCCGGATGGACCTGACAGCTAAGGAGCCTCTGAACAAGTCTTAAGCGAGTTGGATTGAGATGGGAAATACGTCCGATCAAGGCGCATGAACCGAGTCATAGTGGTGCTATGGCTCGGTTCGTGCAACGCAGAGGGGGGCGTGTTTGACGCTCAAGACCCGGTCATGGCTTGTTCAGAGGTTCCTTAGCTCAGGCAACGCCGAGCGGGCGTATTTCACCCTCAAGACAGCCGATCACGACTTGTTCAGAGGCTCCCAATACTGATTGCGTTTTTGAAACACCAGTTCGAAGCGAACATCCATGCTCTGAGCAACCCGAATCAATCCTCCGGCTGCCGTAAACACCGACAGTCCGAGCTGCTCGTGAGTCAGCGTCATCTCACCGCGGACTATCAGATCAGGACCAGACGATTCGATGGACGCTGAAACCGGTTTGGAGAAGGACGAGCCTGCCACCTCGAAGTGAACCATCAGCTGATCGTCAATCCTGGACACAATGTGCGCCCGAAGCCAGGCATGTTCTCCCGCGTTGAGCTGAGTTTCAGCGAGCATGTTCTGCCGAGTCCCGGTACGGTCATCGTCGTTGATCGGACGTTCGAATTCGTCTCCTGCCTGCAGTCTGCGGCCTGGATCATCGACCACCAGGGACGCCACTGGCACCAGCAAGTCTGCGCCAAGATGATTGTCTGGAGTTATCACTGCACGGCCAATTAGCTGATCCGCGTGAATGACGTGACTGTGACCCAGCCGAGCCATCGCACCATCGCGATAGACACGAATTTCAAGGTCGGAACGAGAGGAGTCCAACTCCCAGTAGAGCGCTGATGACGATGTATCGACAAATCGCTCAATCAAAGGATAGTCG
>QIKT01000173.1 GCA_003233095.1 Oceanospirillales bacterium
CGACCTTGAGCGCTATGATGAAGCCAAGATCGCGCTGAGCGAAGCCCGAGCGGGGGCAGAGAAACTGTATACAAGCAACCATCCGAGCTACGCCAGAGTCGTCTCAGAACAGGCTATGCTGTGGCATGACCTCGGTGAATTTGAACAAGCCGAAGCTGCCTATATCCGATCCCGGGAATTATTCAAACAGACCTACGGTCCACGTAACATTGGGTATCTGCGCACGACCAATAACCTGGCCTATCTCTTTGAGGATATGGGCCAATTGAATCTGGCTAAACCGCTGTACCGAGAATCGGTCCGGCTCAGACAGGAACTGGACCCGAACAACCACATGCAGATTGCATCAGCCCAGGGCAATCTGGCCCGCCTGTTGACCAAAACCGGCGATTACCAGCAGTCAGAGCAACTGCTTTCGAGCGTCATGGAGACTTATGCTGACAAAGGCCGGAGCAATCTGTACAACCACCTGATCCAGGCAGTCAACAGCATTGGCGATGGCAACGACCCGGTCCAATGCGCAGCGGGACTGGAGGCGTTCGAAAGGCTCACGCCGGGCCTGGAAAAACAATCTGCCGGTAGCTGGCGGCGGATGCGGGCCGAATTGTGGATCGGCGAGCTGGCTATGCGCTGTGGCGAGTTGGGTGTAGCCAGAGCCAGCCTGGATGCAGCTCTGGAAAAAGCGAAAAAAATATATAAACCAGGAACCTCGGGGCGGCGCACCATGGTCAGCCAGATCAACCATATTCTACAACTCTGAGCTGGCCTGTGCTGAGGATATGCCATCAGTGTAGTTATGCTGATCGCAGCAATATTCTTTTACCAGTGTGCGTCGGAGTTTGAGCAGCTGCCGAGTTCGACCCAGAGGCGACAACGTCGGCAGGATTCGGTATAGGCTGATAGAGTCTGTTCAGCTCGTGATTGTGGATTTTTATATCAATGTTGGGTGGCACACGTCCGACCAGTTCATCCAGTGTGACCTGAAGGACATCAGCGATTCTACAAGACGATTCTCAATGAGTTTTACCAAGTGTTCTTGCGCAAGAAAGTTTCTCAAACCATCGATGAGCTGCAAATCGACCTTGGCCAATAACTCTTCAAATACAATACTCAAAGAACTCACCAAGGCAAAGTCTGCTGTGGGAGAACACCGATGGAAACCCTCATCGACGGTAAATCAATCTGGAAGGCAAAGTTTGTGAATTAAACTCGACCTGACAATCGGTTACTGATAAACGGGTAACTGTCAGATCAAGTCTGAATTTCTACAGCGGGCCTGGTCCTGATCGAACCGTACAACTACCGACTTGTTCGACAGCTCCTTGAATAAAACAGTCTGTTTCGTGTTATCGTTGCTCATGCATAATCCGGGCTAGAGGTTCCCTTCAGTATCAATCAGGGTGAATGTGTTGCTATCATAGGCCCGTCTGGCTCTGGCAAAAGCACGTTAACTAAGCTCCTGATTGGTGCTTTGAATCCTGACCGCGGAGAAATTCTTGTTGGGGGAAAACTTGTGACAACAAACGACGAAAATGACTTGTTACGACATTGTGCTACCGTCATGCAAAGTGATCATCTCCAGTCTGCTAGTATCAAAGAAAATATCGACTTTCACCGAGGCTTGCCTTTCGGTGAGATTCAGGCCGCTGCGAAATTGGCAAATATCGATGAGTTCATCAATACATTACCCATGCGATACGAAACACTGGTGAGTGATGAATATGTTGGCTTGTCCGGTGGGCAACGACAAAGAATTTTGATTGCAAGAGCATTATGTAACAATCCAGATGTTTTGATCATGGATGAGGCAACGAGCTATTTGGATACTGAGACAGAAATCAACATTTCACACCGCATTCAAGAATTGTCAATGACTCGGATCATATTTGCTCATCGTCAAGAAACGATTAATAGCGCGGATAGAGTATTGAATTTACTGTCATGTGAAAGAAAATTAGCCGAGCCTCAGTTCGTGAGAGAAACAGCATGAGGACAACCTCAGTGCTTCATTGTCTGATTGCGTCAATTCTCAGCCTGCCTTCACTATCCCAATCTTCAACTGAAAAATTCGTCCCAAAGCTAGAAGCAGGAATCATTGAAGTTGATGGCTTGGATACCGAAGAAACCTGGAAAGATGCCATCATGCTTTCTCTGGACTATGAAATATCACCACGGCACGCAGTCGAAACTGATCAAAAAACTACAGCCAAAGTCTACCATGATGGATCTAGTCTCTATATTTACATTAAGGCTTTTGATTCAGAGCCTGGCAGATTGAGAGCGCTCAAATCAGAGAGAGACCTTGTGTACAGCAACGAGGATTCAATCACTGTATTAATTGATCCTATGAGATCACAAAGAAGGGCATACAGATTTCAAGTCAATTCGCAAGGCACACAGGCAGACTCCATTCAAAGCTCTCTTGGTGAAGCCTCTCCCAAGTGGAATGCGAGCTGGTCCTCCGCCCCCTGTGCCAGGGTAGTTGTCACTCCTGTTCAACCCAAACCCCAATTGCTTTAGGGTGCCCTACCGACCCAGGCAGAAGCGAGCCCGTA
>QIKT01000229.1 GCA_003233095.1 Oceanospirillales bacterium
GCCTCTGAATAAGTCTTAAGCGGATTGGATTGAGATGGCAAATACGTCCGATCAAGGCGCATGAATCGAGTCATAGTGGTGCTATGGCTCGGTTCATGCAACGCAGAGGGGGCGTGTTTGACGCTCGAGACAAGCGGTCATGACTTGTTCAGAGGTTCCCTGAGGTCATTTCAAGAACGATGCACAAGAGCAAACTGGCTGGTTTCATTATCGACTGCAAAACCGACGACCTGACTGGTGCGGCTGGTTGATCCGACTGATCGTCTGCATGTTGAAGTGCAGTCGGTGGATCATGATTCCAGAGTTCATCTGGACATCCAGACCGATAATATTGAAGCCGAAGTTCGCCGTCTGGAGAGTTTGGGAGCTTGACAGGTCAATCGCATGAAGCGCTGGTGCGTCATGAGCGCCTACCGGACAACGGTTCTGTGTCGTCCCCAACACGACCTCGGACTTCGACAAGACCGCCAGCAAGTGGTCTGAACCCGATCAGTAATTACCAGTTGTAGTCCAGTCCCACGAACCATTGCCTTGGACGTCCGGGAAAATATCGGTCGCCAGTGAAGGTCGTGAAATCTGCGCGATCGGCATAGCGGTCATCCAGCACGTTGCTGATATCAGCTCGAATCATCATTCGGGGAGTCGCTCTCCAATTGACTGACATATCCAGGATGTTATGGCCCGGATAGTCGTTGAGGTTTTCCGGATCGGTCTTGTAGGCACCCATCGATTGCAGCCGCAGTTGCGATGTCCAGTCATCATGCGGTTGCCAGCTCAGGGTCAGTTGGCCAAATTGCGACGGCGCCGTATCGACCCGGTTGCCGTTGATGTTGATGCCTCTGAGGATGCGGTTCTGATCATACTGATGTCGGGCTATTGTCCAGGCTCCCTCCAGGGTCAGTGATGGTGTCAATTGCACTGAGACATCCATTTCGATACCACGATGACGCGTTTTGCCGTTGGCGACGTTGAAAAAATCACTGTCTCTGAAAATACTTTGCCGCTTGCGCTGCAGATACGCGACCAGTGACCAGCTCAGCGATGACCCTGTTGCCGTCATGCCTGCTTCCAGATTGATCAATTGCTCAGAATCCAGATCGGCTACTTGCTGGTCGCGTTGCAGACGGTACAGCTCGGTTGCCTGAGGTGCGCGGAATGCCCGAGAGAGTCGCGCATGCCAGCGGTGTTGGTCATCAATCTGTCCAAACAGTCCAGCATCCATGGTCAGTGCGGTAAAACTGTCGTCGCGATCGGCGGGTCGACTGAAGCGACAGCCTCCGAACCCACACGCCGTGCCGTCTTCACGCGTTCGACCAGACAGCATCCGGTTGTCATAATCGTAGCGGACGTGGTCGAGGCGAATTCCTGCGCTCCAGTCGGGTCCTTGCACTGATTCATGGAGCAGTCGTGCAAACAGTCCAGAATTCAGGGCATCAACGCGATAGTCATAATGACGACCAGTGGGAATGGTCTCACGAAGAAAGGCCGATCCTTGCGTGGGCAGGTCTTGACGCTGGGCAAGCCTTCCGGCGGTCCATTCCAGCTCCCCGCCCAATTGCCAGTTGACTGATGTACCGGCGGTCCCCTGAATTCTGCTCTGAAAGCCCAGGCTGTCGTGGCCGTTGGTTTCAAGGGGGTCTCCGGGCAGAAAATGCTGCAGAAAGTCCATCCGATTGTGACGCAGGTAAAGGGTTTGCGACCACTGAATCGCCGTTTCATCCAATGAGACCGGATCATTCCTGATTCTTATCCATGCGCGCAGTGCCTTGGCATCCCGGAATGCTTCGGGGGTGTCGTTGTTGCGCACCCGATCGATATCCAGATAGGCATCGGTGCCTACCAGAAACCCTGCGGTTTCCTGATTCAATTCGGTAAAGGTCATGCCATACGAGAATAGTCTCTGATCACCGACAGACTCGCCGCGCAGGCTCAGCTTGTGTTGGGCGACCGGGCTCTGTTCTCGAAAGCCTCCATCGGACAAGGCGGTCATGTGAATGCCCAGGGCATGGCGCTCGGAACTCAGGTCCAGTCTGCCGTAGCCCTTGAGGTATTGATCGCTGCCGGTGGTAAGCCGCGATGTTCCGCCCAGGCTGTCAACTCCGGGCGAAGGATGAGCGGTCACGATATTGATCAACCCCTGCAAGGCGTTCGATCCGTAGGCGACACCGGCCGGTCCTCTGATCACATCAATTTGGCTGGCCGCTTCGAAATGGGCATCGAACAGTTCATTCAGATTGCAGAATCCGCTTGAACGCAAAGGGATGCCATCTTCTGCCATCAAGAATCCAGCGCAGGCACCTGGGCCGGTGAGGACGGCAGAGCGGATTGAGGGCAGATATTCCTGACCACTGCCGCGCTGTAGCGAGACGCCGGGCAGCGTGTTGAGCAAGGTGGCGATATGCGGCGCCGCTTCGTTGGAGTCCTGGGTGCGATCGAGGACAGAATGGCTGGCTGTGGCCCGGGTTGCCGCGCGAGTGGCGTTGCTGCGCAGCGTGGTTACATTCATCGATGGCAGGGTGACTGCTGAGGCTTCGCAATCCGATTGCCTT
>QIKT01000224.1 GCA_003233095.1 Oceanospirillales bacterium
AACTCTATTCCCTGGTAATCAGTATGTCAACTCAAGATTCTGGAAACGATTTATTGACAGAAATGCGCGATTTGATGCGGCGTTTGAATTACTCTATCCATACTGAGTGTGCTTATTGAGATTGGGTTGTGCGCTTTATTCGTTTTCACTGAATGGAGGCGCGGGAGACGCTTTTGGTGAATGCCAAGAAAAATGTGGAAGACTTTTTAACGCATTTGGCGGTGCAGAACGCTGTAGCAAACTACTCTGGGACAGGCACAATTTGACATCGGGGAAATCAGGCCTCTTTATTTACCGGTTAACGGGACAGCAGTGTGCATTCATGGATTGCGGTGTTTTTTTCGGACCACCGAATCATCATACAGCGATCGGCCATCGGGCAACGGCTGCCTGAACCGACGGTGCACCCACAGGTATTGGGACGGATGGGCTCGGACTCGAGATTCGATCCAGTGGTTGTAGCGATCAGCATCCAGCACTGCCTCGCCGCTGGGATAATCGGCCCACGCTGGGTCAATGCTCAGATGATAGTGGCCATCATCGTCACGATAGCACCAGAAGGACAGCACCACCGCCTTGCTTCGAGCGGCCAGCTTCGCGGCGGTCGACAGCGTCGCGGCAGGGACACCGAACAGGCTGGACCACACGGTCTGATCAGTGAAGTGCTGATCGAAACCATAGATCACCGGCTGCTGCTGGCGCAGCGTGCGCATCAGGCCTTTGAGATCCTTTTTCTCCAGAGTCTGCCCGGCATGCCGACGACGGCTACGATCGATCATCCATTCAAGAGAAAGATTGGATTGTCGGCGCACCACCATCGCGGCAGGACGGCTGACCGACAGATTGAGTAGCCGACAGGCCAGTTCGACCGAGGTGAAATGTGCCGAGTAGATCAGCACTGGCTGCTCACCCTCAATAGCCTGTTGATAATGTTCCAACCCGGTCACGCTGTACAGCCTGCGCAAGCGACGATCACTGGCCCACACCGCCAGCACCATCTCCATCAGACCGCGTCCGGTATCACCCAAGGTGCTGTCCAGCAGCTGATCGCGCTGCGACTCATCGAGCTGATCAAAACACAGCGACAGATTGCGCTCGGCAATCCGCACCCGCAACGGTGTGAGGCGGCGCTGCATACGGCCGAGCCCGCCCCCCATCGACATCAGCCAGGACATCGGCAACCGAGCCAGCAGCCAACCGATCGGTACCAGCAGCAGCATCAGACGATGCATCAGTGTCTGACCTGGACAGGCAAATCAATCCTCATCTGCTGTCTTGGGGGGCGTTTCGGTGCCTGCGTCTGGCAGTAGATCAATCAGAGGTATCATGCTGGAGCGAGAGGCTTCGTAGAGTTTGGCATACTTCAGAAAGGCGTAATGCGCCATGCTGACCGAGGCAATCCAGCCTGCCCAGCCATTCAGAAAGTTTCGCTTGAAGACCCAGGACCTGACAAAGGCCCAGGGCGGATAAAGCAGCATCCGAGTGCGACACCAGCCACTGCCTCGGGACTGCTTGTCGGCCACCAGGCCGCTTGAATAGTGGTTGATGCGCTCGGTCTTGCTGTGAATGCTGATCTCACCAAAATGCAGCAGACAGCCACTCAGTCGACTGACCGGGCCATCGACTTCGGGGGCGGCGTGAATCGGCATGCTGCTGATCCGGCCTCGCCGGCGGTCAAACAGGCGCAGAAAATGATTCATTCGGGTGGCAGGGTGCTGCATTTGCCAGAACATCTGCTCGCAGCGCGGCACACTGTATCCGGCCTGAGTCGGGCCACTGGCCATCAGCGATCTGATCTCAAGTGTCAGTTCAGGAGACAGGGCCTCATCGGCGTCCATCAACAACACCCAGCGATGTGTTGTCAGATCAAGAGCCGCCTGCTTCTGGGGGCCGTAGCCGGCAAATTCCTGCTCATGAATGACGGCGCCAAACTGGGCCGCGATGGTTTGTGTGTCGTCGCTACTGCCCGAATCGAGCACCAGCAGTTCATCCGCCCAGTGAACGCTGCTCAGACAGACGGGCAGGGTTGCCGCATTGTTGTATGTGGTTATGAATACCGACAGCTTGTCGCTCATCCGCTTTCAGCTCACAGTCACCGATCCGGGCACAATAACACATCAGCAACCACCACAAGAGTACCGACCAGTAGGTGGAATAAAAGGCCAGATGGGAGTTGAGCGGAAAGGTCATCGCCAACAATGCCAGCAAGTACGGCCAGACATTGTAGCGATCGGTCTGTCGTATCAGGCGAAAGCTCCGAATCACCAGCAGCACGCCCAACAACAGCCCGCCCAGTCCAATGACCCCGGTTTCGGTCAGAAACTCCAGAATGATCTGATGAGCATGGGCCGCACCTCGATTCTGTTCATAGGTGAGCCATGGGTCGTCTGCGGCGGCGTAGTCCGGATAGGCAAACCGAAAGCTGCGAATTCCGACGCCATTGACCGGGTGCGCCACGGCCATGTGGATCGATGTGCTCCAGATGGGCAGACGATTGGCCAACGCGAAGTCAATCGACGCCGAATCCCCGTGGACC
>QIKT01000064.1 GCA_003233095.1 Oceanospirillales bacterium
AAGATCCGGAAATCTGGCCAAACCCGGATTTTCCGCAGTCGATCATGTTAAGGAGCCTCTGAACAAGTCTTAAGCGAGTTGGGTTGAGAAGGGAAATGCGTCCGATCAAGGCGCATGAGCTGAGTCATCGTGGTGCGATGGCTCAGCTCATGCAACGCCGAGCGGGCGTATTTCGCGCTCAAGACAGCCGATCACGACTTGTTCAGAGGCTCCTTAAGTCCGACAGGCTCCTAGCCTGCAACAGTAAAGTCGTGACCTCAGACTTCCACCTCGAACAGGCTCTCGGCCTCAAGATCGTAGGGATAGGCTCCGACAAACTTGACATACGCATCCTCGTAAATCCTGGTTTTCTTCGGTCGGTATTCATAGTCAAACAACAAAATGATCCAGGTGATTTTGTCAGCGCCCATCTTGTTGATCTTGTGCACCACCTTGTCGACAAACGACCGGGAGTAGGAGCACTGCCCCACCGCCACATCAACGGCCATGTCACCGTCTTCTGCGCCATTGGTTTCCAGACACTCGCCATCATAAGGTCCCATCTGGAAATGCCGCGCCCACTCGCACAGGCCCTGCTCGTCCTCATCAAAATAGCTCTCGTGAATGTCCGCATAGGGATGCGCCGAGAACCAGACCGAGACCTGGCCTTCCTTGTAACCGTCAAACAGTGTGTCCATTCGCTTTCCCGCACATGCAATACAAATGATGCGAATCATCTCATACTCTCAGCTTGACGAAGCATCTGAATGTGATTGTGATTGTTGTTCCTCAAGAGCAGTCGGGGGGCCTGCAAGGGTGGCTCGGCCGCTGGGATCTTGTCTGCCTGTCCACTTGGCAGATCAATCGCGATAATTCTTCAACGCTGCTCACAAAACAGTGCCTTGCGCTGACGCTCCTTGATGTGGGTCTGTCGGGGGACATCATGACGTTCGATGTGGTGCGAGGTGACATGATCAAGCTGCCGATCAATAAGAAGAATTATTGGCATCTACCGCCTTTAGATACGCCATCAGATTCTTGTCATGATCCTTGGGGCAGGGCTCGGTCAGTGCTTCAAACGTGGTGATACGGTCCAGGCGAAAGTTTCTGAACGCCTGGCGCAACTCGCACCAGCCGGCCAACAGCCAAACCGGGCTGAAGGAAATCAAAGCCAAGGGTCGAATAATGCGTTGGCTCTTCTGCTCTTTCAAATCCAGGTACTCAAAACGCACTTTGCGTTGTTGCCGGATGCATTCACGCACCTCCGAGAAGCCGACGTTCAAGAGGGTATTATAATGGCTGGGCGCAGAGAACGTGCAGATTTGTTCCAGATCATGCAGCAATTTGGCAGGCAGCGCGGCCTGAATTTTCTCGTAGGCACTCTGGGCTTTTTTCGCAAAGACCTCGTCTGTCCAGTTACGCACCATGCCGATCCCCAAAGCAATTGCCTCCAACTCGTCGGCATCGAACATTACTGGCGGCAAGTGGTATCTCTTGTCTAGCAGATACCCCACCCCAGCTTCACCATCAATCGGCACGCCCGATGCCATCAGGTCCTGGATGTCGCGATAGATCGTCCGAGGACACACTTCAAAGGCGTCCGCCAAATCTTGTGCGGTCACCGCCCCGCGCATCCGGCGCAAGTGATGGACGATGTTGTTCAAGCGATCGGCACGTCGCATTGACAGGCTCCAGACAAAACAATGAACCCCTATTGAAACACTACTGACACCATGCTGTCAGTAGTGTTTCGATATGATCCTCTCTGACACCATTACAACACACGAGAAGGAGACACAGCATGATTGGATACGTGACACTGGGAACCAACGATTTACCCAAAGCCGCCGCCTTTTACGACGACCTGCTGGGCACGCTGGGTGCCAAGCGCTTCATGGAAGAAGATGGTTATTTCATAGCCTGGGCCAAGGCGCCCGATGAGCCGTCATTGGCGGTCAGCAAGCCATTCAACAAAGAAGCAGCCACTATTGGCAATGGAACCATGATCGCGATGATCATGGACACCCCCGAGCAAGTCACCGCATTTTACGACAAAGCCATCGCCTTAGGCGCAAGTTGTGAGGGCCCACCCGGATTCCGCCCCGCAGAGAACATCTCGGGCTTCTACGCAGGCTACTTCCGCGACCTGGATGGCAACAAGCTGGACGCTTTCTGTATCGTTGAAGGCTGATCCTGACATCTTGAGTCAATAATGGGCCAGCTCATCCTTCAATTCAGATCATCGAAGGGTGAGTGACCTGGAGCCATCACGATGTTTAATCACGACAACACTGAGGCCAGTTGTCATAACGCGCTCAGCAAAATGCGCCTCTTATGACCATCCAGCGCGCGCGACAGTTTTGTCTGCACTCGCCCCACATGCACACGTCATGGTTTCCCAGTCAGAAAAAAATCAAGATCAATCCCCGGTGACTGACTGATCCAGTGGAGACCATTTCATAACCTCCGATCATGCACTCCACCTCTGATTCAGTCGAGCAATGATCGGGTTCCTTGCCGATCTAAGGGGCCTCTGAACAAGTCTTAAGCGAGTTGGATTGAGAAGGAAAATGCGTCCGATCAAGGCGCATGAGCTGGCGTATTTCACGCTCAAGACAGCCGATCACGACTTGTTCAGAGGCTCCATGATTAGGTTCCCAGG
>QIKT01000191.1 GCA_003233095.1 Oceanospirillales bacterium
AGGACCCATCCAGTGGCTGCAATTCAACAAGATGAAGCAGCAAACGGGTACGCTGGAGGTGTTTTAGAAACTGGATTCCGAGCCCTGCGCCATCAGCTGCGCCTTCAATCACGCCAGGAATATCGGCGATCACGAAGCTATGGTCAACATCCAGGCGCACCACTCCCAGATTGGGATGCAAGGTGGTAAAGGGATAATCGGCCACTTTGGGCGTCGCGGCAGAGACTGCACTGATCAGTGTCGACTTGCCGGCATTGGGAAATCCCAGCAAGCCCACGTCGGCCAGAACTTTCAATTCCATGTGCAGATCGCGGCGCTCACCTGGCGTCCCGTTGGTGGCTTTGCGGGGTGAGCGATTGGTCGATGACTTGAATCGTGCATTGCCTTTGCCACCGGCACCGCCCTGAGCCACCAGCAAGCGCTGGCCCTCTTCGGTCAAGTCGCCAATGATCTCATCGGTTTCCACATTGGCCACCACCGTACCGACCGGCACACGGACCGTGAGGTCCTCACCGGAAGCTCCCGTACAGTTAGAACCACCGCCATTGGTACCGCGCTGCGCACCAAAGAAGCGCTGATGACGGAAATCAATCAGCGTATTCAGACCTTCATCGGCCTCCAGCCAAACGCTACCGCCATCGCCGCCGTCACCACCGTCCGGACCGCCCTTGGGTACGTACTTTTCGCGACGGAAACCAACGGTGCCATTGCCACCATCTCCCGCGTCGACCGTGATTCGGACTTCATCAACAAATTTCATTGTTCTATACCACCTGCAGATTCATTGGATCAAAAAAAGCCCCGCTCAGCGGGGCTTTTTCGCAATCCATCTCGTCGAGCTATCCCTCAGGACGTCTTGATCGAGATAAACTTGCGTTTGTGCGGTCCGCCCTTGGTGAACACGACTTCGCCATCGCTCAGGGCAAACAGCGTGTGGTCACGACCGCAACCGACGTTTTTGCCAGGGTGAAATCGAGTGCCGCGCTGACGGACCAGAATGTTACCGGCCAGTACCGATTCGCCGCCGTATTTCTTGACGCCCAAAAACTTTGGATTCGAATCGCGACCGTTGCGGGTACTACCACCTGCTTTTTTATGAGCCATTGATCAGTCCTCTACTTTTTCTTGCTGAATTTCAGCGTCACCACCATCGGCCAGAATCCCGGCCTGACCGAGCCAGTCATCACGAGTGATGCGGCCCTTGAAGCTCAGTGCATCATCAACTTGCACGATCTGCTCGTCGGTGAATGCGGCAATCTGGCTGAAGTGGTAAATGCCCAGACCGTGGAGTTTCTTCTCCAGCACAGGACCCACACCCGAAATTTTCTTCAGGTCATCTGGCGTGCCGTCAGGCCCGTCCAGAAAGCGCAGCTCAGCGTCCGTATTCTTTGGGGCTTTCTGAGTGACTTTCTTTTCAACCGGCTTGTCATCGGCTTTCTTGGCAGCAGCCTTGGGCTTGCTCTCAGCTTTCTTGGCTGGCATGGCACCCGATGCCACGATGTTGGTGATTTCCAGCTCGGTAAAGCTCTGGCGATGCCCCATCTGACTGCGGGAGTGCTTCCGACGTCTGAATTTGATGACGCGAATTTTTTTGGCGCGGCCGTGGGACAGCACCTTGGCTTCGACAGCGCCGCCGTCAACCAGCGGAGTACCGATGGTGACCTGATCGCCGTCAGTGACCATCATCACCTGATCAAGGGTCACAGTCTCGCCTTCTTCGACATTGAGTTTTTCGACCTTGAGGCGGTCACCTGTTGCGGCACGATATTGCTTGCCGCCTGTAGAAAATACAGCGTACATAGGGATAGTCTCCAGAATAGGTCTCTTTTCTGATCACTGTCTGCTGTCGTGCCGGGCGGTTCAAGCCTGCCTTTGGGCCGCGCAAATCTTCTGTGCGATCATCTTATAATTCGGTCGTGCACAAGAGCGGGAATGTTACTGATCAGTTCTGCTGCTGTCAATCCCCTTGTTTACGTTCTCAATAGTACTCGATTCCAGGGAGCCTCTGAACCAGTCTTAAGCGAGTTGGATTGAGAAGGGAAATGCGTCCGATCAAGGCGCATGAGCTGAGTCATCGTGGTGCGATGGCTCAGCTCATGCAATGCCGAGCGGGCGTCGTTCACGCTCAAGACAGCCGATCACCACTTGTTCAGAGGTTCCCTGGTCAATACTGCCTGGCATCACTGATGCCAGAGGCATCACTGATGCCAGAACGGACCGTCACCAGCAGCGATTGAGCCGCCGCTACAGGCATATGTCGAATCATCGTGATGCGGTTTTGTCTCGTTGACCTGAACAGAGTATATTGGTCTGTTGTTCCGCCACCCGGGCGGCCTAACGATATCGTCAAGGAAACCGACCCATCCCATGGACCTGATCAGTATTCGCGGTGCACGAACCCACAACCTCAAGAACATCGATATCGAATTACCGAGAAATCGGTTGATCGTGATCACCGGTCTGTCCGGCTCTGGCAAATCATCGCTGGCGTTCGACACAATTTATGCCGAAGGACAGCGCCGTTATGTCGAATCCCTGTCAGCCTACGCCCGGCAATTCCTGTCGATGATGGAAAAGCCCGACGTCGATCATATCGAGGGGCTGTCTCCAGCCATTTCGATCGAACAGAAATCGACCTCGCACAACCCGCGCTCAACGGTCGGAACCATCACCGAAATCTATGATTATCTGAGGCTGTTGTTTGCCCGAACTGGCATTCCCCGCTGCCCGGATCACCACCTCGACCTGGATGCACAGAGCGTCAGCCAGATGGTCGACATGGTACTGGCAGTTCCTGAAGGCGAGCGACTGATGGTGTTGGCACCGGTGGTCAAGGAACGCAAGGGCGAGCATGTGCAACTGTTCGAGCAAATGCGCGCACAGGGATATGTTCGTGTCCGCGTCGACGGCACCTTATACGATATTGATGAGGTGCCCGAGCTGCAGCTTCGTGTCAAGCACACCATTGAAGTGGTGATCGACCGGGTCAAGGTCCGGCCTGATCTGAAGCAGCGTCTTGCCGAATCACTGGAAACGGCTCTGAACCTGGCCAATGGCGTGGTGCGGATCATCAGCATGGACGACGATGGCGAGGTTGATCTGCTGTTTTCGTCCCGATTTTCATGCCCGCACTGTGGCTATTCTTTGGATGAGCTTGAGCCTCGACTATTTTCGTTCAATAATCCCAGCGGCGCCTGTCAGAGCTGTGATGGCCTCGGCGTCATTCAGGAATTCGACCCCGATCGGGTCGTTCGTCACCCTGAGCTGAGCCTGGCGGGCGGAGCCGTTCGCGGCTGGGACCGTCGCAATGCCTATTACTTCCAATTGATTCGCTCATTGGCCGATCACTACGACTTCGACCTGGAAACTCCGTTTGAACAGCTGCCCGAAAAAATACAGCACACTATTCTGTATGGCAGCGACAAGAAGAAAATCAGCTTCACGTATCTGAACGAGAATGGTGATCGCTGGACTCGCGAGCATAGCTTCGAAGGCATCATCACCAATCTGCAGCGCCGTTATCGAGAAACCGAATCCAGCGTAGTCCGTGACGACCTGTCGAAATACATCGCTGACAAGGTCTGTCCGGACTGTCACGGTGAACGTCTGAATACGGCCGCGCGGAACGTCTTTATCCAGGACCATAACCTGCCTTCCCTGACGGCACGGGCTGTGGGCGACTCTCTGGAATTTTTCTCCTCATTGACGCTGGATGGCTGGCGCGGCGAAATCGCCAACAAGATCATGAAAGAGATTGTCGAACGCCTGCAGTTCCTGGCCAATGTCGGTCTGGAATATCTGTCTCTGGATCGTCAGGCAGGTTCGCTGTCCGGCGGTGAAGCTCAGCGGATCCGACTGGCCAGTCAGATAGGCGCAGGTCTGGTCGGTGTTCTGTATGTCCTGGATGAACCCTCC
>QIKT01000219.1 GCA_003233095.1 Oceanospirillales bacterium
GCTGTTCGCCATTTAAAGTGGTACGCGAGCTGGGTTTAGAACGTCGTGAGACAGTTCGGTCCCTATCTGCCGTGGGCGTTGGAAATTTGAGGGAAGCTGCTCCTAGTACGAGAGGACCGGAGTGGACGAACCTCTGGTGTTCGGGTTGTCACGCCAGTGGCATTGCCCGGTAGCTATGTTCGGAAAGGATAACCGCTGAAAGCATCTAAGCGGGAAGCCCCTCCCGAGATGAGATTTCCCTGAGGACGTAGATCCTCCTGAAGGGCCCTTGTAGACGACGAGGTTGATAGGCTGGGTGTGGACGTTCAGCAATGGATGAAGCTAACCAGTACTAATTGCCCGAGAGGCTTGGTCATATAACACCAAAAACAATGTTGCTCGATCGCGACACGCGACGACGCTCTTGACTCAAATCATTTCGAATAGAACTGCACTGCCACGCGGTGGTGCAGTATGAAGCGGCGATGGCCAGCAGGGAGTCCCTGATGACCCATCACAAGCCCTTCGACCGGTATGTCTGGTAGTCATAGCGGCGTGGAACCACCCGAACCCATCTCGAACTCGGAAGTGAAACGCGCCAGCGCCGATGGTAGTGTGGCAGATGCCATGTGAGAGTAGGACGCTGCCAGGCTTTACACACTCAATACCCCGTCAGCTTATCCTGATGGGGTATTTTTTTGCCTGCGATCTGAGACTGCAAAAAAAGGTGAAAAGTCCAGGGAACCTCTGAACCAGTCATGACCGCTTGTCTTGAGCATAAAACACGCCCCCTCTGCGTTGCATGAACCGAGCCATCGCACCACGATGACTCGATTCATGCGCCTTGATCGGACGTGTTTGCCATCTCAACCCAATCCGCTTAAGACTGATTCAGAGGCTCCCTGGTAAAAGCGACTGTAGGTGTCTTGAACGGCTATAAATTCGTGGGGGCCATTTTTGCTGCATCACTGAGGCAGGTTGCGATGGGTGTGTCCTGAGAGAACTGTAAACACTCTGTAAACAAGGGGGTTGACGCCTTGTTGCAGCGCTGATGCTGGGTAGACTGGTGGCATGCAAGAGTCGACTTTCATCCAAGCGAAGCAAGATCATACTCCGATTCCCTCATCGATCGGGTCCGTTGACCGGACACGATTGCTTCAAATCAGACTGGCTCTTTTGCATTTGTGCGTTCTTGGTCTGTCTATGGTGTTCGTTGACCCTCCCACAATGGCACCATTGGGCAGTCTGATCGCATTGACGATGCTGTGCTCCATTCTGATCAGCGCACGTATCAGCACTCGTCAAAGTCCGATTGATCTGATCAACTGCAACTCTGAACCGATAGTCGATGATGGTGCTCTGCATACGTCATCCAATTCGTGTTCGGATCCAGACATTGAACATGATCAATTGATACTGGGTCAACTCGAACACTCGATTGCCGCAGCAACCCGATCGGGGCGTCAGACCATTGTCTATACACTGGATTGTCGCTCGATGAAGACTGAATGGCTTGGCGTATTGATGCCTGAATTGAGCATGAGCCTGTCGCAGGAGCTGTCTCCTCGAAGCAGTATCTTTCAGTCGGCAGGGACCAGGATCCGAATTCTCTCTGACTCCGCCTCTTCAGATCGATACAGCTATCGACTGGCGCATCGGTTGATGAATCACTGTGAGCAGTGGTTGATTGGCAATGGTGTCGCGGACGCTACTGTCAGAGTGGGTATCAGTCAGTTTCCAGGTCATGGTAGAAAGGCCAATCAGTTGATCAATCAGGCTGACTCGGCTGCTCAGCAATCATCGGATCATCAGGTCAGTGGCTGTTCCATGGCCAGAATGCTTCCTTGTGTAGATTTAACCAATGTCATTTCATTGCCTTCACGTGCTTCAATATCGTCAAACGACAGACGCCTGCGCGTACACGCCTGAATCGTATCACCAGTGATCTCATGACTGTCTTTGAAGCATTTCGGGCAACAATGCTTCTATTCGATTCATCACATCCAGGCAATCGATCATGTCGTCAACATAGTTCAAGCGGTGACTGTCGATGATGACGACATCGTCCAGGCTCCGTATCCACTGTTCGTACAAGCTGTTGAGTCTCTTCAAGTATGCGAACGGGATATCCTGTTCCATGGCTCGTCCTCTCATTCGAATTCGCTGCCGGAGAGTTTTAACCGGGCAACGTAGATAGATCATCAGGTCCGGAGGACGCAGTGTATCGATAATGTTCTGATAGAAGCTGCGGTACGTGGACCAGTCGCGAGAGTCGATATTGCCCATCTGATGATGTGCTGTCGCAAAGATTTCTGCATCTTCGAAGATAGTTCTGTCCAGGACTACGACGCCATCTGAATGATCCATCTGCTGATGCATCTTGAACTTGTTGCTGAGGAAGTACAGCTGAGAGTGAAATGCCCAGCGGGACATATCCTCATAAAAGTCGCTCAGATAGGGGTTGTCATCATTGGGTTCATAGAACGGTTTGATATTGTAGGTTCTTGTCAGGAACTCAACCAGGCTGCTTTTTCCTGCGCCGATGTTGCCTGCGATTGCGATGAACGTTTTGTGTGCGTGTTCAGGCATGGTCAATCCTGTGTCAGAATCGTAGGGATAACATCTACTGAAGGGAACCTCTAGAAACCTACTGCGCGGTCCGATTGCGGCGTTTCGCGGTGCCCGGAATCCTCATGTACAGCC